>NZ_JBHVPG010000026.1:41879-116124 GCF_042887545.1 Streptomyces sp. NPDC057939 | reverse complement strand
GTTGCGCAATGGGTTCCTAGACAGCTCCCACCACACCGGAGGTCTTCGCCATGTTCAAGACCCGCCGAGTGTCAACAACGCTCGTGATCAATACAGCTAGGGCGTCCCCACCAGACGGGCCACGACGTCCACGAAGCGGTCGACGCCGCCCGGGGACACCGTCAGGAAGAGGTTGGGCTCGATGAGTTCCAGTTCCATCACCACCGGCGTCCCGTCGGCGCCCCGCACGAGGTCGACCCGGGCGTAGACGCCGGTGGTGCCGACCACCTTCGCCGCGGCGGCGAGAGCCGCCGCGGCGAGGTCCCGTTCGGCCGCGTCGGGAACGTGCGCGGTCAGGTCGGGGTGCGGGGTGCGCTCGTTGTCGATGCGGCCGGTGTCGGTGAGCACCGGCCCCTTGCACAGGGCGTGGCTGAACCGGCCGCCCAGGAACACCAGGGCCCGTTCGCCGTCGGCGATCCGGTCCATGTACGGCTGGACCATCGCCGTCTCGCCGGCCTCCTGGAGAAGGCGTACGTGCGCCTCGGCGGCGGCGCGCTGGGTCGACGTGTAGCGGGCACTGTTGCGGGAACCCGCGGACACCGAGGGTTTGACGACGATGTCCCCGTGCTCCGGCAGTGCGACGTCCTCGCCGGGTGCGATGAAGCGGGTCGGTACGGTCGGCACCGCCAGGGCGGCCAGTTCCGCGAGGTACCTCTTGTCGCTGTTCCACCGCACCACCCGGGCGGGGCTGTGCAGCGAGGTCACCGCGTCGACCCGGTCGGCCCAGGCCAGGAACTCGGCCGCCCTGCTGGTGTATTCCCAGGTGGAACGGATGACCACGACGTCCTGGGCGGCCCAGTCGAAGCCGGCGTCGTCCCAGCGCGCTGCGGTCGCGTCGATGCCCCGCGCGCGCAGGGCGGCGACCAGCACGGGCAGTTCGGTGTCGTGCGCGATGCCCGACGCGTCGGTGGCGAGGGCGACCCTCGGCACCTCCCGTGGCGCGCCCGCGGGGCGCGGGCGGGCCCGTGCGTCGTCTTCGGCAGGGGCAGGGGCAGGGGCAGGGGCAGGGGCAGGAGCAGCGTCGCGCCCGGTTGCTGCGTCGTCGTGCGCAGTCGGCGCGTCGTCCTGCACGGTTGCCGCGTCGTCGTGCGCGGTCCCTGCGTCGTCGTGCGCGGTTCGGGCGTTGTCCTGCACGGTTTCGGCGTTGCTGTCCACGGTGTCGGCCGTCCCGTTCCTTCGTCGTCCGAGGGGATCGTGTCCATGATCGCATCCACGGTCGCGCGGGGCTCAGCCGATGTCGAGGACCAGGTCGGCGCGGTCGCGGCCGAGAGCGACGAGCCGCGCGTTGGCCTCGTCCGAGCGGGCGACCCAGGCACTCGCGCGGTCGGGGTCCTTGCCGTGGCGCACGTGGCGGTCGACCAGGCGGGCGACGCGCAGGGCGTCGTCGGGTGCGAGGTACCACACCTCGTCGAGGAGGGGCCGGACCCGCGCCCACTCCCCCGCGTCGTGCAGCAGGTAGTTGCCCTCGGTGATGACCAACGGCACGGCCGGGTCGACGGGGATGCTCCCGGCGACGGGCTCCTCGATCGCGCGGTCGAAGGCCGGGGCGTAGACGGTGCTGCCGTCGTCCTCGCGCAGGCGGCGCAGCAGGGCGGCGTATCCGGCGGCGTCGAAGGTGTCCGGCGCACCCTTTCGATCGGCCCGCCCGAGCCGGACCAGTTCGGCGCCGGCGAGGTGGAAGCCGTCCATCGGCACGACCACCGCGCGGGACGGCCCGAGGTCGGCGGCCAACCGCTCCGCCAAGGTCGACTTGCCGGCACCGGGGGGTCCGGCGATCCCCAGGATCCGCCGGCCGCCCCGGACGGCCAGCGCCCGGGCCCGTTCCGTCAGCTCGGTCCGCTCCGTCGGTTCGCGCGACTCCGTCGTGTCCACACGCCGTATCCTGCCGGACCCGGTGCGACGGACGGACCCGAACGGGTGGGTTGCGGCGCGGGTCGGGCGCGGGGCACCACGGGACGGGGTGGTGCCGGTGGTGGGTGCGTTCAGTCGACGTCCAGGTAGTAGGCGCCGGCCCGCGCGTCGGCGAAGAGGGTGAACTGCACCGGCGGCACCGCCTCCGTGCCGTCCGCGTCGATCTCGACCGGCTCGGCGTCCACCAGGACGTACTCGCCGTATCCTTCGAAATCTCCCGGCCCGTCCGCGACCCCGATGTGGATCGGGGTTTCGTCGGGCAGGTTCGCGAGGGCGTCACGCAGGCGTCCTGCGGTCCATACCTGCGGGGTGTGGTCGAACGTCTCAGCCATGCGCCGAGGTTAGAACCACCGCGCCCCGAGTTGCCGGTACGCCGCGCCGTGGTCGGTGGGCCGGTCCCCACCCGGCGCACACCCCGCCGCAAACCGGTTGCGGTGCCCCCGTGACCTCCACACTGCCGGATCGTTTCTCTTCATGTCGCGCCAGGTGTATGCCCCGCAAACCCCCCGCGGCGTGCGCAACTGACGAAGGCCATGGGAGCACCATCTCTCCCATGGCCTTCGTCCGTGTTCCGGCCGGTGCGGAAGGAGCGTTTCAGCGCCGCTCGTTGCCGGGATGTCGCTTTCCTGCACCCCGATCGGTGCGGATCTCGCCGGGAGCCAACTACAGCAGCCCAGAGGTGAGTACCATCCGGCAGCAACACACCAGGTCTCACAGGAGAGCGAGCCGACATGGCAGACGAGCTGGACACCACGCCCATCCACAGCCTGTACGCGGAGCGTTTCGCCGCGGATCTGGAGACCAACCGCAAGGAGCAGGAGGACCTTTCCTCGCGGATCACGGAGCTCGACGCGCGGCTGAAGCAACTGAAGGCGGACGAGGACTGGCTCTGCGGCGTGCAGGGCGCGGTTCCTCCGGCGGGGGTCCTCGTGGGCGGTTCCCCGGGGGCGCTCGCGCCGGCGCCGCTCCCCGTCACCGAGGAGGCGTCGTCCCCGTCGTCCCGGGCCGTGCCCAAGCCCCGGCAGGCGAAGAAGGCGTCGGGCACCGCACCCCGCGCCAGGAAGGCGGCCCCGGCCAAGAAGTCCCCGGGCGGCGCCACCGCGACCAAGACCCGGACCGCCACGGCGACCAAGGCCAAGGCGGCGCCGGCGGAGGCGAAGGCCGCACCGGTTGCTGCCGCACCCGCGAAGGCGACCGCCGACGCGGCCGCACCCGCGAAGGCCACCCCCGCCAAGTCCGCACCGGCGAAGGCCGCTCCGGAGGCAGCCGCACCGGAGGCGCCCGCGAAGGCCGCCCCGGCCAAGGCCGTGAAGGCCGTGAAGGCCGTGAAGACCACCGCCGCCAAGACGGAGAAGGTCACCCCCGTCAAGACCGAGAAGGTCGCCCCGGCCGCGAAGAAGGCGTCCGTGCCGGCGCCCGCCAAGGTCGTCGAGCCGCCCCTGCGCGAGCTCGTCCTGGCCCTGCTGACCGGCGCGGCCGAGCCCCGCATGGTCAGTGAGGTGTCCACCGAGCTGACGGCCGCCCACCCGAGCCGGTCCACGTCCACCCAGGTGGTGCGCAACACCCTGGAGGGCCTCGCCAAGAAGGGGCTCATCGAGAAGGACAACAAGCAGGGTTCGGTGATGTACACCGCCCCCCGGCCCGTGGTGGACGGTCCGACGTCGCAGGCGCCGACCGAGGAGAAGCCCGCGACCGCGACCCCGGTGGTGGCGTCAGAGGGCTGATCGCACGCCGAACACCACACCGCACGACCCGCACCACACCCCACCGCCCGCACCGTGCCCGCCGCTCCGACGGCCGCACGGGCGGGCGGTCGGTCGTTGGGGGGCGGGGTCGCCGACGGTATGTCAGGGGGCTTCCCTCAGCGGGCGGACCCGCGCGTGTCGTCGGTACGGGCCGGGTCCGGCCGATCGGCGGGGCGGCCGGGGTCGTCGTCCGCGTCCAGGCCTTCCAGACCGGGGAAACGGTAGGGGTCGAGCGCCCACTTCGGCGTTCGGGACGAGAGTGCGTACGTCGGTGCGGTGGTCATCGAACCTCCCGAGGATCGTCACTGAAAGTCATGACTCATCACTCTCCGCGCGCGGTTGCGCAGGCGGTGCCCTTCCACCCGAACGCCCCCAATGACATCTCGTCACATCGCGTTCCGGCCGCCGTTCGACGGGGTCTGACGGACCGTCGAAGGGGCACAGGGGTGAAGACGTTTCCATCATGACAGGTCGGACGGCATTTTCGTAGGACGAACGGCACAGCCGATTGCCCTTGTTTGGACACCTGTGCGGCTTTCAGAATCACCGTCATGGATCACACGGCGCAGATCAATCACGACGCAGTCCTCCGAGCCCGGGTGGCCCTCCTCGGATCGGGAACCCTGCCGGTACGCCGGCAGGTCGCCGCCTATCGCGTGCTCGTCCAGGTGAGCCCGCTCGCCTACCTGCCCAGACTGGTGGAGGCGTTGTACGAATACAGCTGTCAGGAGTTCTGGGACCGCCCCGCGATATCCCTCGCCCTCCGCACGGAGGCCCTGTCCGCGGCGCGCCGGATGTGCGCGCTGGAAGGGGGACGGGAGGTACTCCTCGCCTCGGCGCTGGCCGGGTACCGCGAGCAGTTGGCCCTGATGGGGCGGGACGGGGAACTCGAAGCGGCCGACGCGGAGCTGGGGTCCCTCGGGTTCGGGTTCAAGGAGGCCCTGGAGACGTTGAGGCGTCCGCGCGGCACCGTGTAGGAGGGTGGCGGTCCCGGCCCCGCTCGCCGGGGCCGCCCACGTCGACCGGCTCCTCCACGGGAAGGGGCCGACACCATCCGCGCCCGAACGCGGGGTGCCGGTTTGACGGGGCGGGCGTCCGTTCTGAAGAGTCACCGCATGAACGAGAACCTCCTCTCCCTCCCCGTCGCCGAACAGCTCTCCCCGTCCGTCAGCCTGCGCCGGATCGGCGAGCTCCCCCTGGTCGTGGTCGACCATCCGGGGGTGCGCGCCGCCGTCACCCTCCAGGGTGCGCAGGTCGTCGGCTGGCAGCCGACGGGGGCCGAGCCGGGCCTGTGGCTCAGCGAGCGGACGGAGTGGATCGCAGGGCGGGCGGTCCGGGGTGGGGTTCCGCTCTGCTGGCCGTGGTTCGGACCGGCCGGTAGCCCCTCGCACGGGTTCGCGCGAATCACCACGTGGGAGCTCGACGCACACGAGGAGTCCGCCGAGGGCGTGCGACTCGTCCTCACCCTCCGGGACACCGAGGAGACCCGCGCACTGTGGCCGCACGCGTTCACGTTGGTCGCCCGCATCTCGCTCGGCGAGACCTGTGACATCGAGTTGGAGGCGCACGGCGACCACGAGACCACCGCCGCCCTGCACACCTACCTCAGGATCGGTGACATCGACGCGGTGGGCCTCACCGACCTGGGCGAGCGGTACACCGACAACCTCCTCGACGCGCAGGGCACGGCGGAGAAGGAGCTGCGACCCGTCGGCCGCGTCGAGCGGGTCTACACCGAGCCGGTCGACCGCTCCCTGGTCCACGACGAGGGACTGGGCCGCATGATCGAGGTGCGCCACCGGCACCAGAGCGACGTCGTGGTCTGGAACCCCGGCCCCGAGCTCTCGCACACCATGGCGGACCTCACCGACGACGGCTACCGCCGGTTCGTGTGCGTGGAGACGGCCCGACTGGCCCGCCCCCTGGTCAGTACCCCCGGGAACCCGGCGCGACTGGCGGTCACCCTGCGGGCGCTCAAGGACCCGGCCGGGTCGGCGGGGTCGGAGCGTCCGGTGTGACGTGCGAGGGCCGTGCGCCGTTGTTCGGGGCATGGACGAATTGCTGGACGTGCTGCTCGACGGTGTGACCGAGCCGCGCCTGAAACTGATCAGCGGGGACGAGGCCCGGGCCCTGATGGTGCTCCTCTGCCTGCTGGAGGACGACCGGCAGACCGAGGAGGTCCGCAGAGCGGCGGGAGAGATGCGCTCCCGCCTGGTGTCCCGGCTGGCCTGAGGCCGGGCGGACGACGGAGGGACCGGCCCCCGCGGGGGCCGGTCCCTCCGTCGTCCCGGCGCTCCACCGCGCCGGTCGGTCCGCCGCGAAGGCGGCCGACCTGCGGGCGCCCGCTACGGGTTGAGGCGGGTGTTCACCAGGTACCGGGCCTGCTCGGAGAGCTCCTTGCGCCGTGCGCCCTCCTCCACCAGCCGCAGCTCCCCCTGGAGCGCCAGTTCGGTGCGCAGCACCGTGCTCCGGGGCACCGGAACGCGTTGCCCGGGCTTCTCGGTGAACGGCTGGAGCTCGGCTGCCAGCGCTTGGGCATCGTCCGAGGTACCGCGGCGCAGCGAGAGGAACACCCGGGAGAGCCAGTCGGCCGGGATCTTCACCATGAAATCGTCCATGGAGAGACAACGGCTCATGATCCCGGCCCGTCACGGCATTCCACCCTTTCCGGATGAGCCGGTCAGCCGAACTTCTCACCTGACCGGTCCAGCGCATCGGCCCCGCCACCACCGACGACGGTGTGCGCAGCGGTCCGATGAGCGGCGCGTGGGACGGGGACCCGGTACCGGGCACGTCCTCACGCACCCGTCCCTCGCACACCCGCAACGGCTCACGGCCGCCGCGGGGAAGGAAGTCATGAACCTGAACCATCAGAAGGCGACGACGCGGCGGCCCCGAGTGCGCTCCCGGGTCCTGCTCGCCTCCCTGGCCGCGGTCGCGGCGCTCACCGGCCAGCTCGTCGCGTTCGCCCCGGCCGCCTCGGCCGACGGCCCCGGTCCGACGGGCCAGAACACGGCGCCGTCCGCGCCGGGCAAGCAGGACCCGCCCTCCGACAAGGAGAAGGACCAGGGGAAGGACAAGAAGCCGGCCAAGGTCCTCCACGGCCTGCGGCAGTTCACCTCGGACAACACCTTCACCCCGCCCGCCGGCGTCACCTCGGTGTTCGTCCAGGCGTGGGGTGCCGGTGGTGGCGGCGGCGGTGGCGGTGGCGGTGGCAGCACCCCGCGCAACGCCAACCCCGGTGGGACCGGTGGCGGTGGCGGCGGTGGCGGCTTCACCTGGTGCGTCGTCCAGGTCAAGCCGCTGGCCGACTACGGCGTGGACGTCGGCGAGGGCGGCACCCTCGGTGCGGGCGGCCCCGGCGGGACCATGGGCGGCCCCGGTACGGCCGGTACGGCCGGCGGCACCGGTTCGGCATCGACGCTGACCCGGTCCTCCGACAACACCGTGCTGCTCAACTCGACGGGCGGCAGCGGTGGTGGCGGCGGTGGCGGCGGTGCGGCCGTGGCCGGCGCCCCCGGTACACCGGGCACGGGCGGCACCGGGTCGTGCTCCACGGGCGGCGTGAACCGGCTCGGCGGCAACGGCAACGCCGACGGCACCGGTGGCGGGACCGCCGACGGCATCGTCGAGCTCCCCCCGGGCGCTGCGGTCGGCGGCAACGGCGGACCCGGCGGGGCGGCCGCGCCCATCGGGGTCGCCGGCACGCCGGGCCAACCCGGCGGCGACGGTTACGTCGTCATCTACTGGTAGTTCCCGACCCGTTCGGGCAGTACCGCCCGCGCGTGCCCGCTCCCCGACCGCTGTCCGCGGCCGGGGAGCGGGCACGCCCGCGAGTAGCATGCGCAGGCTCGACAGGACGGTACGGCAGGGGCGGGGAACAGAACATGAGCACGTACGCGGGCGGCGAACACCACGGTCCCCCGGAGGTCCGGGGCGGTCCGCCCGCACGGCCCGGGCACACGCGGCCACCCGGCGTCCCACCGGTACCGCCACAGGGACACCCGTACCCGCCCGCGGGACCGCAGGGCCACCCGTACCCCTCGGCTCCGCCGCAGGGCCACCCGTACGCGTACGGATACACGTACGCGCCGGGCCCCCACCCCGGATACCCGTACGCTCCCGTGCCACCGCGCCCGGTGGTGCTGACGTGGCGCCAGAAGGTCGTCCGGTTCGTCTTCAACCCGCTGTACGCCGCCCGGCTCGTGTTCCGGCCCTCCCGCCCGGGGCTCGTCTCGGACCCCCTGGTGCGCAGGCTCCAGTTGTGGCGGACCCTGCTCGGCGCCGCGGCGTGGCTCGCCCTGACGTTCACCTACACCGCGATCAGCAGCGCCGAGGACGTGGGGGCCGTCGCCGGTGACCGCTTCGGGCAGAGCTGGGACAGCGTGCTCGTGCTGGCCTGCACCTTCCCGGTCGTCGTCGGCTCCTTCGTGGCCGCCGCCCGGGGCCCCGTTCGCCGCCTCTACCTGCGGCGCGCCCTGCGCTCGCTCGGGTCCGTGACGGCGCTGATGGTCGCCGTGGGCAGCTTCGCGTTCGTGGCGGCGCCCGGCGCGCAGGGTCTGCGCGACGCGGTCGGTCTCCCGGGCAGGATCGTCATCGGGTTGATGTTCCTGTGGGCGCTCGGGTTCGCCCTCCACGGCACGGGGCTCTCGCTCGTGCACGTCTTCCGCACCGCGGACATCCACGAGTTGGTGCCGCCCGTCCTCGCCACCCTGCTCGTGTGGGAGATGGCGGTCCTGGACCTGGTCAACGGCGCCTACGACCAGGTACCGCCCGCCGCCCGCCTGGCCTTCGTCCTGGGCGCGCCGGTCACGGTGACCGCCCTGTCCGTCTGGGAGGCGCACCGCCTGCGCCGCCACCACGGCCTGTCCCTGCGCCGGGCCCTGCGGCCCTGAGAGCGGGCGCGGTAAGGCTTCCGCGTGCGGGATCGGGGAGCCGGGGCGATGGTGGAGCCAGCCTTCTCCGCTCGCGCGTTCCACCGGCTCCACAGGTTCGGGCGGTCGGGTCGGTTCCTTCGGTTCCCTCGGTTCCCGGGAGGTTCGATGCACCGTGTGCTCGCCCTTGTCCTCTCCGGACTGTTCGCCTCCGCCGCGGTGGCGTGCAGCGGGGAGGCGACGGTCACCACCGAGCCGGCCGGTAGCACGCCGGCCCGGGAAGTGACGGCCGCCGTCGCGGCCCCCAGCTCCGTCAAGCCGTCGCCCGCCGCGTCCGCCGCCGTGGGCGCCACCCTCGATCTGACGGGCCTCACCGACGGGGAGGGGCTCGCGGTCACCCTGGTGAAGGTCGTCGACCCGGCCCGCACGGGGAACCCGTACTCCACCCCGGAGGCGGGCTCCCGGCTCGTGGCGGTGCAGTTCCGGTTGAAGAACACCGGCACCGCGGTCTACCAGGACTCCCCCTCCAACGGGGCGAAGGTGGTGGACGAACAGGGACAACAGTTCGGCTCCGCGTACCAGGACACCACGGCCGGTCCCGGCTTCCCGGGCAGCATCACGGTCGCGCCCGGCGACACCGGGCTGGGATTCATCACCTTCGAAGTGCCCAGGGCCTCGCGCGTCACCAAGGTCCAGTTCGCGATGGACAGCGGCTTCTCGCCGAACACCGGCCAGTGGAGCGTGCCCTGAACCCGGCCGCCGCCCGGCCGGGAGGGCATCCCGCCGGCCTGTCGCGCTCGCTTCGGAGCCCGGCGGAGGTGGTTTCGTTCCGCCGCCGGGAGGACGCACCCCTACACTTGTGCCGCCCGGCCGAAGGCGCCGGCTTCAGGGGAGCGAAGTCCGAAGTGAGCAGCATCAGCAGCGACGCGCCGATCTACGACCAGCTCATACGGGAGCGGGGCGATGTACCGGGCCAAGTCCGGCGGGAGGCCGAGGAGATCCACCGGGCCCTCGCCCAGGTGATGGCCCGGCGTCCTCCGGCGGGCATGCCGACCTGGCGGACGTCCTAGGTCACGTGCCTAGGCGTCGGGGCCCGGGCGGGTGTCCGGGACGTCCGCACCCGTGGCCACGGCGAGGCCGTCGACCAGTTCGGCGCCGGGCAGCCGTGCGAAGAACCGTCCCGGGACGATGAGCTTGCCGCGGCGGCTGCCGCTGCCGACGAGCACGTACGGGAGTTCGGCGACGGCCGGGTCCACCAGGAGCGGCCAGTCGGCGGGCAGGCCCAGCGGGGTGATCCCGCCGTGTTCCATGCCGGTCCGCTCCACGGCGGTCGCCATGGGGGCGAAGGACGCCTTGCGGGCGCCCAGGTGGCGGCGGACGGCGCCGTTGACATCGACGCGGCTGCCGGAGAGGACCAGGCAGGCGGCCAGGGTCGTGCCGCCTCCCCGCTTGGCCGCGACGACGACGCAGTTCGCCGACGTGTCGAGCAGTTCCTGCCCGTAGTGGGCGACGAAGGCCGCGGTGTCGGCGATCGCCGGGTCGGTGTCGACGTAGACGATCTCCTCGACGGGCAGGTCCCCGGCGCGGCCGCGCACGGCTTCGGCGACGGGGAACGTCAGCTCGTCGAGGCAGTCGGGGGCGGGCCGGGCATGGTCGAAGGGGCCGATCGGAGCGCGCATGCCCGTACGTTAACAGCGGGCCGGTGGGGGCCCTGATGCCGATCCGCTCCCGAACCCGGCCCCGACCCGGCCCCGACCCGACCCCGGTGGACTGTCGGCAGGGGCATGACATACGTTCGGGCGACTCGGGCCGCCTGTCAGGTGGCCCTCCGTGATGTCACACGTCGCACCGTCCCGTGGGGGGTACTCCGTCATGTCCTTCAGCACACCCGATCCGACCCCGTCGACACCCCCGCAGCCCGGCTTCGGGCCGCCGCCGGCGGGGCCGTACCCGGCTCCGGCCCCGCCGCCGCCGTCCTCCGGTGTGCTGCGGTCCCCGCAGGGGTTGGCGACGGCCCTGACCGCGCTGCTGTCGGTGGGCGCCGCGGTCGACGTGTTCTCGTCGGGGGTCAACATGTACACCTGGAAGCTGATGAAGGACCTCGTCGGCGACCCCCTGTCCGTCGAGGACGACAGCCTCGACCTGGCCGACACGCTGGCCGGGCTGACCGGCATCGCACAGTTCACCCTCCGCCTGGCGACGATCGTCGTCTTCCTCGTCTGGTTCCACCGGGTCCGCTGCAACGGCCAGGTCTTCCGCCCCGACGGTTTCACCCAGTCCACCGGTTGGGCCATCGGCGGCTGGTTCGTCCCCCTCGCGAACCTCTACTTCCCGTACCGGACGGCGCGGGAGACCTGGGAGGCCAGCACCCGGTCGGCGCCCGACGGGAGCTACCGCAGCACCTCCATCGCCCCGGTGACCGCCTGGTGGATCGTGTTCGTCGCAGGCCTGCTCATCGACCGCGTCTTCGCCTCGCAGTACCGGAACGCGGAGACGCCCGAGGAGCTGCGCGTCGTCTCGGCGATCGGCGGGGTGAGCGACCTGACCAACATCGTGGCCGCGGTGCTGGCCCTGCTCTTCGTCCGCAAGCTGACCGCGATGCAGCACGCCAAGGCCACGCACGGCCCGGTCGCCCCGTTCTGACCCTCCACCCGGGCAGGGCCGCTCCCGGGCACCGGGCTCGGTCAGGCGGGTGTGGAGGAGGTCAGCAGGTCGGCGATCAGGCAGCTGGTCCTGCGGCCCGCGTGCTGCTTGATCAGGCCCTCCTTCGCCGCCCCGCGGACGCACGCCGCCGTGCCGGGATCGGCGGGGGTCAGGGTCACCGTGACCACCACCGGGTTCATCCCCGCGAACCCGCCACCGACGAGCGCCCTGACCACGGACCCCGAGGAGTCGCCCGGGCCGGAGGTGTCCAGGAGCCGGCCGACGCGGGCCAGCGTCGCGGCGACGTGGCTCACCGCGCGGTCCAGGGGCAGCTCCAGGGTCAGAGCCGTTTCGTGGACGTCCTTGCGCAGGTACCGCGCCGCGAGCCTGGCCCCGAACCGCCCGCCGGAACCGCCGCCGACGGCCCCGGCCGCGCCCAGCGCGTCCGCGAGTATCCGGTCCTCGTCGTTCACCATCGCGTCAGGGTACCGGTCGGCCCGGCTCCGGGGGACCGTAGACGGTCAGTGCGCCGCGGGCCACTGGACGATCCAGGTCGCGTCCTCGGGGTCGACGTCCTGCCGGTCGGCGAGACTGCGGTCGAGGAGTGCGGTGCGCCGCTCGTCCAGCGCGGCGAGCTCGGGGTGCGGCGCCGACGAACGGCAGTACGCGCGGAGCCTGTCGGTCCGGTCGGGCCGCGGGCGGATCGCCTGCCAGGCCTTGGGCAGCGCCACCAGCAGGAGCACCGTGGCGGCGGCGAGCAGGCGCGCCGCCCATTGGGCCGGGCTCCGCGGAACGGACTCCAGCACCGCCGCCGTCAGGAAACTGCCGGTGAACAGCGCGCAGATCACGTACAGCGCGGCGGAACAGGACGCCGGCCGCTGCCGGTCCCGTCGCGGCACCCCGGGAGCAAGCGTTTCCTCGTACCTGCGGTAGAAGGCGGAGCCCACCGGGGGCTGCCGGCTCTCACGGAGGACGTGACCGAGGGTGGCGGGCGCCCCGTGCCGCCGTACGACCTCCAGCAGGTGCTCCGCGACCGGGTGGCCGGGGGGTCGGTCCAGGTCGCAGGCGTGGAGGGTCAGGCGCACCACCGCCTCGTCGTCGATCAGGATCAGCTCCCCGTTCAGGAGCGCGGCCGCCGCGGCCCGTTCGGAGGACCCCGGCTCGGCCTTCACGTGGACCCAGTAGGGATCGAGGTCGGCGGCGGCGAACCGTGCGTACGCCCTGCGGTTGGCCAGTCGGCGCCCCACCCACAGCAGCCCGAGCCCCGCGCAGGGGATCAGGAGGACGATCAAGGAGATCTTGACGAGGGTGAGTTGGTGCACGTCAGGAGGCTAGGCCGCGGCCGGCACCGGCGTCGAACGGTTTGCCGGGGGCCCCGGTTCGGGGACCCGGGTGTGCGGGGCGGTTGTGCGCCGAACGAGGGCTCCTCGGCCGGGTGGCCGACGGGGTTGGGGCGGTGGAGGGGCCCGCCGCCGCAAGCTGGGAGCCACCCACGAAAGGACCTGTCCCATGGCGAACGTGCGGCGCATCGTCGACACCGAGACGCGCGAGATCGAAGTCTTCGAACTGGTCACGGACGAAGCGGGGCTGGCGCAGATGCGCGCCGACCCCGAGGGGTACGTGCGGAAGGTGCTCGCTGACGACATCGACCACATCAACGGGGTGTCCTTCGACGTGCACGTGCTCGCGGAGTTGCGGAAGGCCACGGCCGTCTCCGGCGGCCCGTACGTGGTGCACCACACCGTCAGCGGGAAGTGGGAATCGTGGGTGGAGGTCACGAACCCCAAGTAGGCGCGGCCTCGCGCGACTCGGCCCGGCCCGTTCGCCCGGGGCCGCCGTTCCACCCCGCCGGTGATCTTCCGTAAGCTCGTGATCGGCCCGTCCGCCGACCGAGCTTTCCGGCATGCGGTCCGGCGGCCCCGGGACCTCCCACGGATATCGACCGAGTTGAGGAACAACAACGTGCACCTGCCCATGAATCGACGTCTGGCCGCCGGCGTCGCCCTGCTCGCCGTCGTGGCCGGCGTCGCCCCGGCCACCGCCGCCCAGGCCGCCCCGGCCCAGGTTCCGGCCACGGCCGCCGAAGCCGCGCAGATCTCCAAGTCCGGGCTTCCCGAGCCCGATCTGGAAGGCCTGCTCCAGGCGCTGCAGAACACGGCGGCCCAGGGCGCGCCGGGTGCGCTGGCCCGCATCGGTGGGGTCGACGGCGTGCAGAGCCGGACGGTCGGCGTGCGCGACACGACCACGGGCGCGGCCATGGACACCCGGGCCCGGTTCCGGATCGGTAGCGTCACCAAGACCTTCTCCAGCGTCGTGCTGCTCCAGCTGGTCGACGAGAAGAAGATCGACCTGGACACGTCGGTCAACCACTACCTGCCCGGGCTGCTGCCGGACGACCGGATCACGGTGCGTCACCTGCTGACGCACCGCAGCGGGCTGGCGGACTACACGAACGCCATGTTCGAGCAGACCGTTCCCGGCTTCGAAGCCGTCCGGAACAAGCAGTTCAGCTACCAGGACCTGGTGACGCTCTCGCTGAGCGAGCCGCGCACCACCGAGCCCGGCGTGTCGTACAAGTACTCGAACGCCAACTTCGTGGTCGTCGGCATGCTGATCGAGAAGGCCACGGGGCGCCCGGTCGCGAAGGAGTACGAGCGCCGGATCATCAAGCCGCTGAAGCTCAAGGACACCTCGTACGTGCACCCGCGCACGGAGATCAAGGGCCTGCACACCCGCGGTTACCTCACCCCCGACGAGGCCGGGGCGCCGCTGGTCGACTCGACCGAGCAGACCGCCTCCTGGGCGCAGTCGGCCGGCGCGATGATCTCGAACCCCGCCGACCTCGGCACGTTCATGTCCGCGCTGATGGCCGGCAAGCTCCTGTCGCCCCGGTCGCTGGACGCGATGCTCACCGTGACCCCCACCGACACGACCAACACCCGCTTCTACGGGCTGGGTCTGCGCCGCTACGACCTCTCCTGCGGCACCTCCGTGTACGGACACACCGGTACCGTGCAGGGCTTCTACACGTACGCCTTCGCCACGCGTGACGGCAAGCGCAGCCTCACCGCGATGGCCAACACCTCCAACCGCGGCGTCGCGAACACGGCGCTCGGCGGAACGCTCGAAGCGGCGTTCTGCGGCAAGAAGCCGGTGAAGGCGACCGCGCGCGGCTTCTCCTCCGCGCAGAACGACTCGTCCGGGCCGGCCCGCTCGGCCGTGACGTCCGCGCCGGCCGAGGTGGACCTGCCGGAGCGCAACGCCCGCTGATCCGGGGGGCCGCCGCGATCGTGCCCGTCACGGTCACGGCGGCCCCGCCGGCCCGGGAGCAACGACACGGCCGAGGAGTTCGGCCAGCCCGCGTCGGGTCGCCGCCAGGACCACGCGGTCCTCGGGCCGCAGGACGTAGCCGGGGTGCAGGTCCCAGACCAGTCCCGGACCGGCGACGGCGCCCTCGCGCGGGGTGGAGCCCAGGTCGGGGCGGCGTTCGTGCGGGGAGGCGGTGTCGAGGGCGATCACCCGCCAGGCACCGGGGCGGAAGGATTCGGCGACGGTCAGGCCTTCGAGCTGCGGGGTGCCCGCCACGTCCACGGCGGCGAAGAGCAGCACGCGGCGCTCGACCGGTATCGCGCCGAGGATCTGACGGCCCATCATCGCCCCCGCGAAGGCGGGTGCGGCGAGGTGGGTGACGCTGCGGCTGCGGGTCAGGGCGTCCGGGTGGGCGGTGCGCAGGGTGCGGTAGACGGCGGTGGCGAAGTCGTCCTCGTAGAGGCGCAGCACGGCCCGCAGGTCGGGTTTGACGCCACGGGCGTAGAGGGCGGCCTCCAGGTTGGTGGTGTCGGAGCTGGTGAGGGCCAGCAGGGCGTGGGCGCGGTGGATGCGGGCGGCCTCCAGGACTCCCTCGTCGGTGACGTCACCGAGGACGACCGGTACGCGCAGTCGGCGGGCCAGGGCCAGGCCGCGGGCCTGCGGGTCGGACTCGACGCAGACGACGGGGATCCCCAGTTCCCGCAGCCGGGCCAGCACCCGGGTGCCGATCTTGCCCAGTCCGAGGAGCACCACGTGTCCGGACAGCCCGCGCGGTGGCCGTCGTAGCGCGGTGGCGGTGCGGAACGCGCCCAGGGCCTCGATGGCGGCGGCGACCAGGACGGGGAGCAGCAGCAGGCCGACGAATCCGGACAGGATCTGCAGGACCTGACGGACGGTCGACTCGCCGACGGCCGGATCGTTGATCGCGAAGATGTCGAGCAGGGTGATGTAGGCGGCGTGCAGCGGGTGGTCCCCGGTGGTGATCCAGGAGCCGACGGCGAGGGCCGCCACGGCCGCCGTGATGCCGGCGAGCGACCAGCGCAGCCGGTGGGAGAACAGGGAGGCGACCGGGAGCGCGGCGCTGCCGAGCCGGCGCGCCGGCCGGTCGGGTCCGGTGTGGGAGACGGCTTCCAGGGCGACGGTGCCGCGTCCGGTGGCGGCGGCGACGGCCCGGTCGTCGGGCAGGAGCTGGAGTCCGCGCTCACCACCGAGGACGGAGCTTTCGCTGCCCGCCGGGTCGGTGGTGGTCGCGGACAGCAGGGCCAGGGTGCACAGCCCGGGGTCGGCCACCTCGCCCCGACCCGGGGGCGTGCGTTCCACCGCGCGGAGCAGCAGGCCGTCCGCCTGGATCACCTTGCTGGTCCCCGCGACGGCGCTGGCGGCCAGGGCGGGGGCGGCGGTGTCCGCGTCGGACAGCACCGTCGTGGCGGAGTCGGTGTCGCGGGTCCCGGAGGCCGGGCCGGCGACGATCGCCGCCTGGTCCAGGAGTTCTTCCAGGTGTTGGCCGAGCTTGCGGTTGTACAGCCGGATCACGAGCCGCAGGCGGGGGTTGAGGCGCCGGGCCACGAGGGCGGCCCGGACGTTGCGGTCGTCGTCCTCGTAGACCAGCGCCAGGGCGGACGCCTCGGCCGTCCCCACGGCGGCCAGGACCTCCTCGTCCGGTTCGGCCGCCTCCACGATCCGCGGCCCGTCCGGTGTCCGCTCCCCGGCCGGTGTGCGCGACGCCCGGGCGGGCGGGACGCGCCCGAAGAGCCCCCACCACGAAGGGCGGCCCACCGCGAGGGGGCGTTCGGTGGCGGGCGGGACCACGAGCGTCACCCGCTCCGCGTACACCTCCCCCAGTTCGGCGGCGAGCCTGCGGGCCAGGCCGTCGTCACCGCACACCACCATCCGCCCGGTGGTGTGCGGGACTTGGGTCTGTTGTGGCGGAACCTGATGCGGCGGGGTCTGCATCAGCACAGGATGCCCTGTGCCGGTCGCGCCGGGTCCGCGCGGACCCTGCCCGTCGCGGGGGCGTGCCCACGCACCGGGCGGCCGGGCCGCGTTCGGTCAAGAGGCCTGCGGTCAGGCCGTGTTGGTCTCCTGTACGGAAGCGGCGCACGCCTCGTGGCCCCAGCGCTTGCCGTGTTTGGCGATCATCTCTCCCGCGGCGTAGGTCCGTCCGCACGGGCAGGTTCCCGGGAACTTGGCCTTGAGGGGTCGTGACGTGCCGTTCTTCGCCTTGGTGCCGGCGGCGGGTGAGGTCGCCTTCGCGGTCCGGTTGCGGGCCGGGGCGCCGGTCGCCGGGGCCGGGACGGGGAAGTCCGTCGCCCCGAGGGCGGTGCCGGCGGCCTGCTGGCTGATCGCCGCGTCACTCGCGGCCTGGTCGGCGATCGCGTTCAGGTGGTCGCCGTCCTCGCGGTGGGCGGGAACGTAGAGGAACGCCACGTCGCGTTCGGTCAGCAGCCGGTCGATCTCCTCGACCAGTTCGCGGTTGGCGACGGCCTTGCCCCCGGAGGTCTTCCACCCGTTGCGCTTCCAGCCGGGCAGCCACTGGGTCACGGCCTTCATCGCGTACTGGGAGTCCATGCGGATCTGCACCGGCGTTCCCGGCAGGAGCGCCTCCAGCAGCTTCTGGAGTGCGGTCAGTTCACCGACGTTGTTGGTGGCGCGCCCCAGCGCGCCGGATTCCCAGCGCTCCGGGCGCCCTTCGGCGTCCGCGATGACCCAGGCCCATCCGGCCGGTCCCGGGTTTCCCTTGGACGCCCCGTCACAGGCGGCAATGATGCGTTCAGACATCCCCCGATCATGCCTTACCCCCGCACCCGCGGCGGCCCGGACCCCACCGCGGCGGCGGCCGACGGCGCCCCCGCCGGAGGTGCCGCCGGCCGCCGGTCGGTCAGTAGGTGTAACTCAGGCCCGACTTGTAGGGCGTGAGGGTCCGCTGGCTGACGACACCGCGGTAGGTGTACCAGCCCCACTTCTTGCACATCACCTGGTAGCTCAGGGTGTTGTGCGCGCCGGATCCCACGCGTACGCGCGGGTAGATGACGTTGTCGCCCCAGTCACCTTCGGCCGGCCCGCTCGAATAGGCGTCGACTCCCCAGTAGACGCCGACGACCGATCCGCCGCCGGGGCAGTTCCAGCTGCCGAAGTTGACCCAGACGTTCCCTCCCGTCCACGCACTGGCCGGAGCGGCGGTGAGACCGACGACCCCCATGGCCATCAGCGAACCGACCAGGACCGAGCGGCTCTTCCTGAGCAGCGATCCACGCATGAGACCTCCCCTGTGCGGCCGGGCGCGTGCGCGTCCGGCCGTGCGCAGCAGATTCCCACACGGATCACAGGATTGTCTGAATTTCCTCGTAATCGAGCGAAAGTAGAACTCACACCCGATATCAGCCCATTTGTTCGAGCATCTCCGGCGGGGCCTGGGCGTGGTGGGCGAGCGCCGCGTGCGGGTCGGGGGCCGTCGGGTCGGGCCGGGCGTGGTCGGTGTGGACCGTGGCCGCCGTCAGTCGGGGGATGGCGTGGATCAACGCGTGCTCCGCCGCGAGCGCGAGCGCGTGGGCCCGGACCACGGTGAGCCGCGGATCGACGACGATGTCGGCCTCCGCCCGCAGGGTGTGCCCGATCCAGCGCAGTCGGACGCGGCCCGTGCCGAGGACACCGTCCACCTGCCCCAGCGCGTGTTCGGCGGCGTCCACCAGGGCCGGGTCGACCGCGTCCATCAGCCGTCGGCAGACCTCTCGGGCTGCCGCGGCCAGGACGTACAGGATGGCGAGGGTGATCAGGAGGCCGACGACCGGGTCGGCCGCGGGCACCCCGAGGGCCGTGCCCGCGGCGCCGAGGAGCACGGCCAGGGAGCCGAACCCGTCGGTGCGGGCGTGCAGTCCGTCGGCCACCAGCGCGGCCGAGCCGATGCGCCGACCCGTGCGGATGCGGTATCGGGCCACCCACTCGTTGCCCACGAAGCCGACCAGGGCGGCCGCGGAAACCGCCCACAGGTGGGTGATCCCGCGCGGGTTGACCAGCCGGTCGACGGCCACGTAGGCCGCGAGGGCGGCGGAGGCGGCGATGGTGGCCACGATGACGATCCCCGCGAGGTCCTCCGCGCGGCCGTAGCCGTACGTGTAGCGGCGGTTGGCGGCCCGCCTCCCGAGGACGAAGGCGACGGCCAGGGGTACGGAGGTCAACGCGTCGGCGGCGTTGTGGACGGTGTCGCCGAGCAGGGCGACCGACCCCGAGAGGGCGACGACCAGGGCCTGGATCAGGGTCGTCGCCCCCAGGACGGCCAGCGAGATCCAGAGCGTGCGCATCCCGTCGCGGGATGCCGTCATGGCCGCGTCGACCTTGTCGGCGGCCTCGTGCCGGTGGGGCCTGAGCAGGTGGCCGATCCGGTGCCGGAGCCGCCGGACGGGGCGCGATCCGTCGGAGCTCCGGCCCGGGCCGGGGGCGTGGTCGTGACCGTGGTGGGGGTGGTGTGGGTGGTCGGCTTTCCGCGTGTGCTGATTCGCCTCCATGGAGCCCACCGTGACATACGGAACGCATTGCGGCTACGGCCGTCATACCGGCTCCGACCAGGTGCGATTCACGTGCAACTGCGCGCGGACACCGGCAGCGGGACGGTCTCGGTCGGCCGGTCCCCGCGGGCGGGCCGCGGGGCGGGGTCTACGGGGTCTCGTAGTGGGCGACGTTCTCCACGATCGCCTCCCGCAGGGGTTCGAGCCGGTCGACCAACTGCTGGAAGTCGGCCGTGCGGCCGTCGGACCACTGCCCCAGGCCGACGACCATGACGCGGTCGTACATGCTGAACAACTGCACCATGCCGCTGTCCGGCGGCAGGGTCGGCAGACCCGAGGCGGGCGGCGGGGCCTGCGCCGCGACCTGGTAGTCGTCGTAGGCCGTGCCCAGTTCGTTCACCAGGGTGAAGGTGTCCCGGGGGTCCTTCATGGTGAACAGGACCACGTTGAACTGGTTGTCGCGGGCGTCCTTGTAGAGCGCGACGTGTTGGCCGAGGCACCCCTTGCCGCCGGCGATCAGGTCCGCCAGGCGCGGGCCGACCGTGCCCGGTTGGGCGCACGAGGCGAGTGCGGCGGAACCGACCTTGGTGTAGGTGCCGCCGGCTCCGTCCGGTACGGAGGCCGGAAAGGCGTCGGCCGGCGGGATCGGCGGGCGGGCCGCGACGCCGGCGGGCATCGCGGGTGCCCCTGGCGCGGAGGACGTGGCGGGTGTTGCCGGTGTTCCCGAAGCGGCCGGTGAGGCAGGAGCCGCCGGTGAGGCAGGAGCTGCCGTCGGCCTCCCCGTGCCCTCCTCGGACGCGTATCCCGCGAGCTTCAGGACTCCGAGGGCGACCACCGCCGCCGACAGGGCCATCACGGTGTTGCGCACCCACACCCGTCGGAGTGCGGGATGCTCGGGTTCGGGGGCCGCGCCGCCGCGCTCGTATTCCGCGAGCAATGCGTTCCACTTGTCGTCGTCCGGTGTGTTCCGGCCCGGCGGTATCTCATCGTTGTGCGCCACGGTGGCACCGTAGCGATCACCGTGGCCGAAAAGAACAGCCGCAGGTCACAGCCTCATCACTTTGATCCGACGACTGTCCGGCGGTCATTCGGCGGGTGGTCGGCGGGGATTCGGCGGGACGCGGGCCGCTCCTCGTAGGACCCCGACGGGGTCCTACAGGTCGATCCAGTACCTGCGCTTGGGCCCGATGAGGGTGTCGCGGACGTCTTCCAGTACGCCGCCCGCCCGCTCGATGGTCCTGATCGAGGCGGTGTTGTCGGGGTCGCAGGTGAGCAGGACCCGGTCCATGCCGAGCACCCGCGCCTCGTGCAGCACCGCGGTCAGGGCCCGCCCGGCCACTCCGCGTCCGCGTGCCGAGGGGCGCACGCTGTAGCCGATGTGTCCGCCCGCGTCGAGCAGGAAGGCGTTCAGGTAGTGCCGCAGGTCGATGGCGCCGAGGTAGGTGTCGCCCTCGACGATCCACCAGTACGTGGCGTGGACACGGCCCTGTTCGATCGGCAGCGTGCGGTCCGCGTAGCCGCGCAACCGCTCGACCCACGCCGCGAATCCCTCGGGGGTCTCGACGTCGTCGTCGGAGCCGAGACCGGCTCCGTCCATGTGCGCGTCGTCGCCCCATTCGGCGCGTGCGGCGAGCCAGGAGGAGTGCAGCCCGGCGGTGGGTGCGATCAGTTCGGGCATGCCCCGCACGATAACAGCCGGTCATCCTGCCTGGTCGCGGCGGCCCTGGGGCCTGTCGTCGAAGTCCCGTTGTCGACCGGAGGGCGAGCGAGGCGGACGGGACCTCGACGACAGGTCCTGGGGCGCGGGCGGGCCACGGACGTCAGCGTGCGCGCCGGGGGCCGCCGCGTTGTGGCCGACGGCGGGCGGGCGAGGCCTCGGGGGCGGCCTGCGGCGAGGAGAAGCCGCCCGGCACCGCCGTACGGGACTGCTGGGCGACGGCGGGGGCGGCGACCGGGGCCCCTGCGGCGGCGGGGCGTTGGGCCCGGCCGAGGACCGAGAGGTTGCCGATCAGGGGCGCGCAGGACTGGCAGACCTCCGCGAGGGTCCACACCTGACCCACGGCCGGATTGTGGACGAGGACGAGCAGCGGGGTGCCCGCGCAGGAGGCCCTGCTGCCCTCGTGGTAGGCGCATTCCGCGGCTCCGCAGGCGCACGCGGCGTTGGGGCGCACGGTCGCGAGGCGGGCGTGCGCGCGGGCGTGCTCGGCGGCGAAGCGTCTCATGGCGCCGGTGTCCTTGGACCGGGGCGGCATCCGGCAGGCCTCGACGCTGCAGGTGACGGAGACGCTGTGGTCGCCGTGGCCGATCAACCGGACGGTCCAGGTCCGACCGGGTACGCGGGATCCGGGAATCATCGTCAAGGGTGGGCCGTCCGTTCACGTATGCGGTGGTGTGCCGGGTTTTTGACGTCTTCACGACCGGGGACGGCGGGCTTCGCGCCGAGCGGCCTCGCTCCGGGGCGCAGCGCGGGGGCGGGCAGGTCGCGAGGTGAACGTCACATCGAGGCGAAGACGGTCGGGGAGATGGGGCACTTCGGCCGAACACGGCCTCAATGTCTTTGTCGCACGCGGCCGGGCGCACTGTCAACGGGACGTCACCGCGTACGTCACCACACCGTTCGACCGGCCGGTGGGTCCCCGGCGAACCGGAGTGGGCCGTTCGGTGGTCCTGAGCTCAGTCAGTAGCGCTTATCGTCTGCTTACCTCACCAGGACCCTTCGCGCAGGAGCACCACCATGGCCCACCTCATACGTCGCCCCGCCCGAGCGGCGGCCCTCGCCACCGCCGCCCTGCTGGCCGTACCCGCCCTCGCGGCCTGCGGCGGGGAGGCGAAGGACAAGGCCGACCCGAAGCCGTCCGCCTCGGCCCCGGCTAGTCCGGAGGCCAAGCCGGCCGTCCTGCCCGCGGCGCTGACCGGGCAGAAGCCCGACTGGCAGAAGTGCCCGGCGCCGTCCGCCGCGCAGGGCGGCGGCAAGGCCCCCGGCAGCGGCTGGGAGTGCGCCACGATGAAGGCACCCCTCGACTACGCCAAGCCGGACGGCGAAACCCTGGACATCGCGCTGATCCGCAAGAAGGCCACGGACACGGGCAAGCGCGTCGGCTCGCTGGTCTACAACTTCGGTGGGCCCGGCGGTTCGGGCGTCGAGACGCTCCCGGGCGCCGCCGACGAATACAAGAAGCTGAACGCGGCCTACGACCTGGTGAGCTTCGACCCGCGCGGGGTGGGCAACAGCGCCGGAATCACCTGCCTGGACGACAAGACGTTGGACCAGGCCGTCGAGAGCGCGGACCCGCTGGTGGACGTGCGCACGTTCACCGAGGCCTGCAAGAAGAACTCCGCGAGGGTCCTCCCCCACGTCGGCACGGTCAACGCGGCACGCGACATGGACCTGTTGCGACAGGTCCTCGGCGACCAGAAGCTGAACTACTTCGGCATCTCCTACGGCACCCAGCTGGGCGGCGTCTACGCCCACCTGTTCCCGGCCAACGTCGGCCGCACCGTGCTGGACGCCGTCGTCGACCCCACCGCCGACGAGGTGCAGGGGGCCCTCGGCCAGGCCAAGGGCTTCCAGCTGGCACTGGACCACGCGATGAAGTACTGCCGGGACAAGTACACGGCCAACTGCCCGACCGGACCGAGCGACGCCGAGGGCAACAAGCGGATCGCCGCCATGCTGGAGAAGCTGACGACCAAGCCCGCCTCCACCGAGGGCGGTCGCAAGCTGACCTCGGAACTCGCCCTCACCGGCATCGTCGCCACCCTGTACGACAAGGAGGGCTGGGAGTACCTCGTCCAGGGCCTCGGCGAGGTGATGAAGCTCGGAACGGGCAACATGCTGCTGGCCATCGCCGACGGCTACAACGGGCGCGGTGAGGACGGCCGCTACAGCAACCTGCACGCCGCGAACATGGCCATCAACTGCGCCGACACCAGCCGCCGTCACACGGTGGAGGAGACCAAGGCCCAGGAGCCCGCGTTCCGCGCGGCGTCCCCGGTCTTCGGCCCGGACATGGCGGAGGGCCTGCTCGGCTGCGCCGAGTGGCCGGTGCGCGGCACGACGGACAAGCCTGTGGTCGACGCGGCGGGCGCGGCGCCGATCCTGGTCATCGGCAACGCCGGTGACCCGGCCACCCCGGTCGAGGGCGCGAAGCGGATGGCCGACGCGCTCGGCAAGGGCGTCGGCGTGAACGTGACGGTGCAGGGCGAGGGCCACGGCACGTACGGCACCAACACCTGCGCCACCAGGACGATCGACACGTTCCTGCTGGACGGCACCGTTCCCGCGGACGGCACCGTCTGCAAGTAGCCGCACCGGCCCGCGGGACGCGTGGCGCACCACCGGTGCGCTCCGCCCGTCCCGCGGGTCCCGCTACTCGGCGTCCGCCTGCTCCTTGGCCCGTTTCGTGAGCACCGCGGCGGCCGCGAGGGCGCTGCCCGCGAAGGCCAGGGCCAGGGTCCAGGGCCGGTCGAAGGTGTGGCCGGTGGCGTGGTCGACGGAGTACCGGCCCGCCCCAGCGAGGCCCACGGCGGCCGCCGTGAACCCCAGGAACGCGGGGTACTCGTAGCCGCCCTCCTGGGCGAAGAACCCTGCGGGCGCGTGCACGGCCACCGCGCCGGCCATGGCGCCCGCGGCCGCCGCTCCCGCCGCCGGCGTGGCCAGGCCCAGCACCAGCAGGGCGCCGCCCCCGGCCTCGCCGAGCGCGGCGGCGACGGCGCTCCGCCGGCCGGGCGTGAAGCCCATGCGCTCCATCCCGGCCGCCGTGCCGTCCAGGCCGGCGCCGCCGAACCAGCCGAACAGCTTCTGCGTCCCGTGCGCCATCAGCACCGCGCCGGTGCCCGAGCGCAGCGCCAGCAGGGCCAGGTCTCGTCGGTTGATGCAGGTCATGGATGAACCTCCGGGTCGGTGCCGTTCACGAAGCCGTACCCGACATGCGTATCCCCCGGGGCACCGGCTCCCCCGGATCCGGCCGCGGATCCGCCATACGGTCGCGGCCGGGCGGTACGGGTCCGGATGGAGCACCGCGCACGGGCGCGCGGTCGTGTCGCCGGCCGACCGCGCCGGGGCCCTGCCATCGTGACCGGGCGCCCGTCCCCGATCCGGAGGTACCTCCATGTCCCCACGGTCGAACCCCGCCGGCAACCGGGTCCGCCCCGCGCGGCGCCTCCTCGCGACCGCCCTGATGTGCGCGGCAGCCGCCGGTGTCCTCGTACCGCCGGCGCACGCGGGCACCGACCGCGATCCGGGCGGCCGCGGGTCCGCGGCCCTGCGGAAGGAGCTCCAGGAGCTGGTGACCACGCCCGGTGGGCCGCCCGGAGTCATCGCCGTCCTCAAGGACGGCGACCGTACCGAGGTGTACCGGGCCGGGGTGGCCGACCTGGAGACCGGACGCCGGCCCGCGCCGTCCGACCACATGCGGATCGCCAGCGTCGCCAAGGCCTTCAGCGGGGCGGTGGCCCTCCGGCTCGTCGACCGGGGCCGGTTGCGCCTGGACGACACGATCGGCAAGGTGCTCCCCCGGCAGCCCAAGGCCTGGCACGCGGTGACGCTCCGTCAACTCCTGGGCCACACCAGCGGTCTGCCCGACTACTCGGCATCCACCGAGTTCCGCGGGATCGTCTCCGCGGACCCCCGGCACCGGTTCGACTCGCGCCGGCTTTTGGGCTTCGTCGCCGGGAAGGACCTCGCGTTCCCTCCGGGGAGCCGCTACCAGTACTCCAACTCGGACAACATCGCCGTCGCCCTCATGGCCGAGGCCGTCACCGGACGCAGGTACGAGGACCTGCTGCGGGACCTGGTGTACGAGCCGCTCGGCCTGAAGCGGACGAGCCTGCCCGGCGGCTACCGCCTGCCCGTCCCGTTCCTGCACGGCTATGTGGTCGAGCCGCCCGAGGAGCCGCAGGACGTCAGCGAGGCCATCGGCGCTTCCGGTGCCTGGGCCTCGGGCGGCGTCGTCTCGACGCCGCAGGACCTGACGGAGTTCATCCGGGCGTACGCGGGCGGCGCACTGGTCTCGGACCGGACCCGGCGCCGGCAGTTCACGTTCCTGCCCGGGGGGCTCTCCCAGCCCCCCGGCCCCGGACGCACCGACGCGGGCCTGGCGATCTACCGGTACACGACCCGCTGCGGGGCGGTGTACGGCCACACCGGGAACACCCCGGGCTACACCCAGCTCGCGGCGGCCACGGCGGACGGGCGGCGCTCCCTCACCTTCACGGTCACCACGCAGGCCTCGCTCACCTACAAGCCCGAACTGATCGAGCGGATCCGCGAGGTCCAGGAGGACTTCGTCTGCTCCCTGCTGCGCCACCGCTGACCCCGGGAAGACGAACGGGAACGGGGAGGTATCGGGGGCGGTACGGGGGCGGTAACGCGAACGGCCCGCCAGGTGCTCGCGCACCGGGCGGGCCGCCGGTCGGTCGGGCGGACCGGTCAAACGGGCCGGTCAAACGTGCCGGCTCAGCGGGCCGGGCACTTCTTCCACTGGAAGTGGTAGACGCTGTTGATGCTGCCGTCGGTGGAGTCGAGGGCCATGTAGCTGGTCCTGCTCGCGTCGGAGGTCCCGACCGCGGCGCGCAGCTCGGTGTTGATGTTGAAGTTGCGCAGTTCGCCGCAGGGGGCGAAGACGAGCGCCTCGATGCCGGTGGTGTCGGTGGCCTGCCAGTTGTCGTTGAGCGCGCCGCGGAACGTGTGCGTGCGGTACTCGGTCTGCTTCATGCCCTGGAAGTAGTAGCTGGCCTTCTGCGTGCCGGTCGCGCCCCGCTGCAGGCTGCCGAAGCCCCGGTAGTCGACCTGGGCGACCGCGTAGGTGTAGCCCTGCGGGACGTGGACGTTCAGGGAGAGGAGACAGTTCTTGCGGCCGTCGGTCGCGGTGCTGTTCCCGCCCGCGGAGGCGACGTACTCGCTGTAGGTGACCGTGAAGGCGGAGTTGTCCTCGGCGACGGCCACGGCGGCGCTGCCCGGGCGGCAGCCCGAACCGTTGACGGTGGCGACGTCCACCGTCACCCGGTCCGGGGGCGCGATGCCCGAGGAGGCGCCGGCCGCGGGGGCGAGGCCGAGGCTGAGCAGGGTTCCGGTCACGGCGGCGGCGCTGAGCGCTACGCGGAGCGATGTGATCACGGGGCCATGGTGGGCGGACCGGGCGCCGCGGGCGGTCCGGGGCCGGGGGAACGCGCGCGGGCGTCACTCCGATGGGCCGGCCCTCCCGCTGGAGAAACGATCCGGCCGAGCGTTCGGCACCCCGGCCGGGGGCCGGGTCCCACGGGCTCGGGTTGATGCTCCGGCCCATCGGCGTAGCGTGAAATGAGGCCCGCTCCAGTGGCAGGCGGCAGCGGTGTCCTCCGGGGGCGGTCCCACTGTGCCGTCGCGCTGCCACCGAGGCGGTTCCCGCCGAGCGCACCGCGCGGCGGCAGGCCACGAGGAGCAGGAGCCATGGGCAAGCTCACGATCGACCACCTCCGCGAGCGGGTCCGCGGTGAGGTCGTCACACCGCAGGACGGGGCCTACGAAGAGGCGCGCAAGGTCCACAACGCCATGATCGACAGGAGGCCGGCCGTCGTCGTGCGCTGCGTCAACGCCGGCGACGTCATGGCCGCCGTCGGCTTCGCCCGCGAGAACGACCTCGACCTGGCGGTCCGGGGCGGCGCGCACAGTGTGCCCGGCTTCGGCACCTGCGACGAGGGCGTGGTCGCCGACCTGTCCGGGATGCGCGGGGTGCGGGTCGACCCCGTACGCCGCACCGCGCGGGCCGAGGGCGGCGCCACCTGGGGCGATTTCAACGCGGCGACCCACGCCTTCGGCCTGGCCACGACCGGCGGGATCATCTCCACCACGGGCGTCGGCGGGCTGACCCTGGGCGGCGGCATCGGTTACCTCGCGCGCGGGCTGGGCCTGAGCTGCGACAACCTGGTGTCCGCGGACGTGGTGACCGCTGACGGCGAGCTCCTCCTCGTCGACGAGGAGCAGCACCCGGACCTGTTCTGGGCGCTGCGCGGCGGCGGCGGGAACTTCGGGGCGGTGACGTCCTTCGAGTTCGGGCTCGCGCCCGTCCGGGACGTCTACGGGGGGCCGATGCTCTTCGAGCTGAAGGACGCGGGCGCCGTCCTGCGGGCGTTCCGCGAGCTGATCGCGGACGCGCCGGAGCAGCTGGGGGCGTTCCCCGCCTTCCAGATCGCCCCGCCGTTGCCGTTCATCCCGCAGGACCGGCACGGCGAGCCGTTCATCCTGGTCGTGGCCTGCTGGGCGGGGCCGGTCGACGAGGGCGAGGCCGCCCTGCGTCCCTTCCACGAGATCGCCCCGGTGGTCGCCGAGCACGTCGGCCCGATGCCGTACCCGGCGTTGAACTCCGCCTTCGACGCCCTCGTACCGCCCGGGCTCCAGCACTACTGGAAGGCGAACTTCGTCACCGAGCTGACCGACGAGGCGATCGAGGCCCACCTGCGGTACGGTCCGCGCGTGCCGGTGGTGAACTCGACCGTGCACATCTACCCCATCAACGGTGCCTGCCACCGGGTGGCGCCCGATGCCACCGCCTTCGCCTACCGGGACGCCTCCTTCGCGACGGTCATCGCGGGGATGTGGCCCGACGCGGCCGACAACGAGGCCAACACGGCCTGGGTGCGCGACTACTACGCGGCCACCGCACCGCATTCGCAGGAGGGCGGCTACGTCAACTTCATGGCCGACGACGACCAGGACCGGATCCGGGTCAACTACAAGGGCAACTACGACAGGTTGGTCGAGGTGAAGCGGCGCTACGACCCGGGGAACCTCTTCCACCTCAACCAGAACATCGCCCCGTGACGGTGGTCCTTGCACGAGTCAGTCCATGACGCGCGGCAGGCGCAGGCTGAGCAGGGTGGTCAGGGCGATCAGCCCCAGTTGGACGAGGAGGGTGATCAGGAGGGCGTCGCGCATCCCCAGGGAGGTGGTCAGCGCGAGGAAGAGGCTGCCCAGGGTCGCGACGCCGAGGGCCAGGGCCGACTGTTGGGTGGTGACCATGACGCCGCCGCCCACCCCGGCCCGGTCGGCCGGTACGTCGGACAGCACCATGCGGATCAGTACGGGCAGTTGGAGGCCCTGGCCCAGGCCGGCGACGGCGACGCCGGGGGCGAGCGCGGCGAGCCCGACGGCGAGCCAGCCCTGGCGGAGCTCGACGAGGAGCAGGCAGATGCCGAGGGCCTGGAGGACGCCGCCCGCGGTGACGACCCGGCTGCCGAAGCGTCCGATGAGGCGCGGTCCGGCGAGGGAGGCGGCGAAGAAGGTCAGGGCCATCGGTACGAGCGCGAGCCCGGCCCGTACGGGCCCCATCGCCAGGCCCTGTTGCAGGGCCACCGCCATCACGAACATGAACCCGCTGAAGCCGATGGAGAACGGCACGACCATCACCAGGCCCCGCCGCAAGGAGTGCAGCCGCAGCAGGCTCGGCGGGACGAGCGGGGTGCGGCCGAGCCGGTCGGCGCGGCGCTCGGTGAGGTAGAAGGCCGTGGCCGCGAAGGGGAACGCCGCGAGGGACAGCACGGTCCACAGCGGCCAACCCGCGGCCCGGCCCTCGGTGAGCGGGAGGAGCAGGGACACCAGGGACACGGCGAGCAACAGGGTGCCGGGGACGTCGACGGAGGCGGGACGGGGTGAGCGGGTCTCCGGGACGAAGCGGACGGCGAGGAGCAGGCCGAGGAGCACGAAGGGGATGTTGACCAGGAAGACCGCCCGCCAGCCCGTCCCGGCCGGGTCGGCGGCGACGAGGACGCCGCCGAGGATCTGTCCGGCGACCATGGACAGTCCGGCGGTGGCCCCGTACAGGCTCATCGCCCGGGCCCGGCGCGGGCCCCGGGTGGTGGCCTGGATGGTGGCGAGGACCTGCGGCAGCATCAGCGCGGCGGCGGCTCCCTGCGCCACCCGCGCGCCGACGAGCGTCCAGGCGGTGGGGGCGAGTCCGCAGGCCAGGGAGGTGATCCCGAAGGCGGCCATGCCGATGAGGAAGAGCCGGCGCCGACCGGCCGTGTCCCCGAGGCGGCCGCCCACCACCAGCAGGACGGCGTAGGCGACGCCGTAGCCGCCGACGACGAGTTCCAGGAGGGCCGGTCCGGCGGCCAGGTCGGCGTCGATGGCGGGCAGGGCCACGTTGACGATGAAGAAGTCGATCAGCGGGAGGGCCGCACCCAGGAGCACGGTGAACAGGCCCAACGGGCGCAGTGCCGAAGGGGACGACGGGGACGACGGGGCGGGCGCGGGGGTGTCGGCGGAGCCGGGCGGTGCGGTCGGGGGTGCGGAGGGCGTGCGTACGGTGGTTTCGTTCACGAGGACGACGATGCTCCGACCCTCAGCCTGGTACCAGAGTCTCCTCATCCTGGTATCAGGAGTACCTGGCAACCGGCTGCGGGGTACGGCAGGCTGGGACCATGACCATGGTGGCTCCCCCCTCCGATGTGCGCCGGCGCGAGCTGGCGGAGTTCCTGCGCAGCCGCCGGGAGCGGATCACTCCCGATCAGGTCGGCCTCGTGCGCGGCCGCCGGCGGCGCACCCCCGGGTTGCGGCGGGAGGAGGTCGCGCAGCTCTCGGCGGTGGGTGTCACCTGGTACACGTGGCTGGAGCAGGCTCGTGAGATCCAGGTGTCCGCCCAGGTGCTGGACGCCCTCGCGCGCGCCCTGCTGCTGGACCGGAGCGAGCGGGCGCACCTGTTCGCGCTGGCCGGCAGCGTCGATCCGGCCCCGAACACGCCCTGTCCGAGCGTGACGCCGGAGCTGCGGGTGATGCTCGACCAACTGGGGCCCATCCCGGCCTGCGTGCAGAACAGCCGCTACGACATCCTCGCGTACAACACGACGTACGGGCGGCTGCTGTGCGATCTGGACCGGCTGCCGCCGGAGGACCGGAACTGCCTATGGCTGGCGTTCACGGACCCCGACTGGCGGGCCTGCACCGTGGACATGCCCGAGGCGCGCCGGCTGATGGCGGCGAGGTTCCGCGCGTCGATGGCCGAGCACCTGGCCGAGCCCGCCTGGAAGGCGCTGCTGGCCCGGTTGGAAGGGGCTTCGGCGGAGTTCCGCGAGATGTGGGCGCGCCACGAAGTGGTCGCGCAGGGCGGCAAGACGAAGTACATCCGGAACCCGCTGGTGGGGCTGCTGCACCTGCGGCACACCGACCTGTGGCTGGGGCCGGCGGCGGGCCCGCGACTGGTGGCCTACGTCCCGCTGGACGAGGAGACCCGCAGCCGCCTCGAACGCCTCCGGACCCTGTCCCCGACGGGCGCGGGCCTCCCGCAGGGGTGAACGGCGCGCGGACACGCGCGGCGGGATCGTTCCTGCACCCGGCGACCCGGCGAGGATCCCCGGACCGGGGCCGGTACGGGTCCCGCTCACGAGGAGGCACAGTGGTCCGGCACTACGGAAACACCCTTCGGGAGTCCCTGGCGGGTGCGGGTACGACCCCGCTCATCGGGGTGTACGACATGTACTCGGCCTCCGTGGCGGCCGGACACCACGACGCGCTGTTCGTCTCCGGGTTCGGCTTCGCGGCCTCCCACTACGGGCTGCCGGACGTCGGCTTCATCGCCTGGCCCGACATGGTGGCGTTCACGGAGCGGCTGCGGTCCGCCTTTCCCCGCCACCACCTGTTGGTGGACATCGACGACGGGTACGGCGACCCGGAGGTCGCCGCGCACGTCGTGCGGCGCCTGGAGGCGGCGGGGGCCTCGGGCGTCGTCCTGGAGGACCAGCGGCGCCCGCGCCGCTGCGGCCACGCGGACGGCAAGCAGATCCTGCCCCTGCCCCAGTACCTCGCCAAGCTGCGCCGGGTCCTCGACGCACGCGGTGACCTGTTCGTGGTGGCCCGCACCGACGCCACGGAGGAACCCGAGATGCTGTTGCGCGCCCGTCAACTCGCCGCGGCCGGAGCGGACATGGTGCTGGTGGACGGCGTACGGAGCACCGCGCAACTGAAGCTGATCCGCGAGGCGGTCGGCGACACGCCGCTCCTGTTCAACCAGATCGAGGGCGGCCGCTCCCCCCGGCTCTCCCTCACCGAACTGGACGGCCTCGGTGTGGACGCCGCCGTCTACAGCACCCCGTGCCTGTTCGCCGCGCACCGGGCGATGGACGCCGCGCTCCGCGAGTTGCTGTCCCGCGACGGCCTGCTGCCGGAGCCGACGCCGCACTCGGTCGGCGTGGCCCGCGCCACCGAGCTACTGGCCCGCAACCTGGCCCCCGGCACGGCGCCGCAGTAATCCCGGGTACCGGGGCTTTCGCCCCCGGGCCTACCCGAGGCCGGCCAGTACCTGTAGCGGCAGGGCCTCGAAGAAGGTGACCGCCTCCTCCCGCCAACGGGGGCGCCAGCGCGCCGCCTCGGCGGCGGCCCGTACGGCGTGCCGCTCGACGCCCGCGCGCAGGCGCTCCTCGGCGCCGCAGCGGCGCCCGATGTCGCGCACCGCCTCGACGGTGTCGGCCGAGCAGCCCGGGTCGCCGAGCGCCGCCTCGACCACCGCCAGGTCCCGGCCGCCGGCAGCGGCGAGGACGGCGGTGACCGCGTAGCTGCGGCGGCCCTCGCGCAGGTCGTTGCCCGGGGGCTTGCCCAGGGACCGGGCGTCCCCGAAGAGGTCCAGGTGGTCGTCGCGCATCTGTCCGCAGATCCCGACCAGGCGCGCGTAGCGGCGCAGCTCCGCGTCGAACGCCCGGGGGTCCTCGCCGGCGGCCAGCAGGCCCAGTTGGAGCGGGGCGAGGATCGAGTAGCGGGCCGACTTGTACTCGGCGACCTCGTGCAGGGTCTGCTCGTCGGGGAGCGCGGTGAAGTCCCGTTCCAGGTCGGCCATCTGGCCGAGGAGGGTGGCCGTGGCCGCCCGGGTCTGGACCTCCAGCATGGCGTGGCGCAGCGGGAGGGGCGCGGCGGAGTCGAGCAGGACCTGCTGGGAGAGGAACGCGGCGAGGTCTCCGGCGAGGACGGCCAGGCCGAGGGCCACCTGCGGGTGTTCGGGGAAGCGGGCGCGGTAGGCGTGGTGGGTGGAGGGGCCGGAGCGTCGGGTGGGGCTGTTGTCGATGATGTCGTCGTGGATGAGGCCGTGGGTCTGGAGGAGTTCGATGCTCAGTGCGGCGTCGTCCAGCCCCGGAACGGGCTCGGTGGTGACGAGCCTGGCGGCCTCGTGGATCAGGGCGACCCGCAGGCGCTTCCCGCCGCGCAGGGACAGGTCCCGCAGCAGGGTCAGGCATTCGGGGGCGAAGGCGCTGTGCGGGGGCGCGTCGAGGGTGCGTTCGAGTCCGTCGAAGTATTCCGCGAAGACCCGCGCGAAGTGCCGCTCGTACCCGGCGAGCCGGCCGCGCATCCGGTCGGCCCGGTCGGCCCGCTCGGGCGGGGCCACGCGGTCCGACGGGTCGGGCCGGTCTGCGGTGCCGGTCATGTGCGGGCTCCCCTGGGCTGGTTCCGGGCGGCCCGGGACGGGTCCGACGGGGATGATCATACGTTCGCGTGGACGTCCGAACGGGGGCAATGGCTCCCCCGTCCGGCGGTGAGGTCGTTGCCGGGTGATCGTCGGCTCGTTGGGCGGTGGGCGCCGCGGCCCGCGGCGTCCCGTCCTCGTCAGAAGGAGCTCCCCATGCGCGCTCGCGCCCTCGCTTCGCCCGGCCCCAGCCGTCGGATGGTCCTGGCCGGTGCGCTCGGGCTCGGGGCGGCGGCCGGGTGGCCCGCGGCCGGACCTGCCCACGCGGCGGCCGGCGGTCCCACGATCTTCGGCTGTGAGGCGTGGGGCGCCCGGCAGCCGTCCGAGTCCGTGGTCGTCCTGGCCGCGCCGCCGAAGCAGATCGTGGTCCACCACACGGCGACCCGGAACGTGGACGACTACTCGCAGCAGCGGGCGTTCGCCCTGTCGCGGGCGATCCAGAACTACCACATGGACATCCAGGGCTGGATCGACACCGGCCAGCACTTCACCATCAGCCGCGGCGCCTTCGTCACCGAGGGCCGCCACCGCAGCCTCGCCGAACTGGATTCGGGCCGGCGCCAGGTGCGTTCGGCGCACTGCGTGGGCCGCAACGACGTTTCCGTCGGCATCGAGAACGAGGGCACCTACACCAGCGAGGAGCCGCCCGCCCAGCAGTTCGAGGCCCTCGTCGCGCTGTGCACGCACATCTGCGACCGGTACGGGATCGCCCCGACGGAGATCCACGGCCACCGGGACTTCAACGACACCGCCTGCCCCGGCGACCGGCTGTACGCGCTCCTCCCCCGCCTGCGCAAGGACGTGGCCGTGCGGCTGGGCGTCCGCCTGGGCGACCCGGAGCGCCCCGGCTTCCCCGACTTCCCCGTGTACGAGGACCGCGACGCGTGGGCCGGGCCTGCGGAGTACCTGCCCCCGGGTGCGCTGGACCGGGAGCTCGCCCGCTGGACCGGGCGCGGGGCCACGGGCCGGGGCACGGGCGGGGCCGGGCGCACTCCGCGCCAGGGCGTGTCCTAGAAGTCCCGTTGGCGCCCGGAGGGCGGCCACGCCGCGAGGCAGGAGGAAGTTCGACGACAGGCACTAGGCTGCGGCTCGCGCGACCCCGTACGAACGAAGGTGAACATGATCGAGCCGGTGCAGGACAATCCGTACCCCGACACCCACGTCCTCGGCGAGGGCCCGGCCCCGCATCCGCAGTTGGGCCCCGTGCTCGCGCTGCTGGGACGCTGGCACGGCCGGGGCGAAGGCGAGTACCCGACCCTCGACGCGGACTTCCGCTACGAGCAGGAGATCACCTTCAGCCACGACGGACGGCCCTTCCTGCGCTACGAGGCGCGCGCCTGGCTGATCGACGGATCCGGCGCCCCGGTGCGGCCCGCCGGCCGTGAGGCCGGGTGGTGGCGGGTGTTGCCCGACGCGTCCCTGGAGGTCGTACTGGCGCACCCCACGGGGATCGTCGAGACGTACGTCGGGCAGGTGGAGGGGTCCGAGATCGAGATCCGGACGGACGAGGTGACGTTGACCCCGAAGGCCAAGGAGGTCACCGCCACCCGGCGCCACTACACCCTCGGCGACGGGGAGCTGACGGTGGTCCACGACATGGCGGCCGTGGGGCAGCCGCTCCAGCACCACCTGACGACGCGTCTGCGCCGCAGGCCGTCCTGACGGCGGCCGGTGCCCCCGCGGCCGGCCGGACCACCACGCGTTGCAGGCACGCGGGCTCCGGGCGCGGGGGCTCCGGGCGCGGGGCCGGGCGCCGGGGCGTGGCCGGTGGTTGACTGGTCGGCATGCCATTCGACGCCTACGGCGTGCTGTCAGGGACCCTGCACCGCCACTTCCGCGACCGGCCCGACGACCAGGGCGCCTGGTACCACGTCAATCTTGAGGTCGACGCCCCGGACGGACGGTACCGGTGCGCCGTCGACGTGGACAGCAAGCAGTCCGCCACCGGGGTCCGGTGGAAGACGCTCGTCCTGGCTCCCTCGGTGCTCGATCCCGTGCCCTCCCTGGCTCCGGGGTACCACGAGCTCTCCATGAGTTCCGGTTCGGGCGCCCTGGACCACCTGCGGCATCCGGCGCTCGCCGAGCGTCGGGGCTGCCTCGTGCCGCGTCGCCCTCCGGGGTGGCTCCGGTCGCTGGCGGAACGGTGGAGCCCGCCGCGGCCGTGGGTCACGGGCTCCAACCTGGACGCGGCCCGGGCGTTGGAACCCATGCTGGTGCCCGGGAGGCCGGTCCTCGTCTTCGGGGAGCCCTTCACCCACCACGGCCTCGGCATGCACAACATCCATCAGAACCAGGGCGATCCGTTCGGCAGCCGGTGGTGGGACGACAACGGGACCTGGCAGGACGGCGCGGCCCTCACCCGGCGGCCGGACGGCTGGTACGACGTCTTCCTGAACAAGTTCTCCACCCAGTCGGACCCGACGGACGACGACGGGCACCCGGTGACGCCCCACGGGTGATCGCGGAACCGTCCCGGGGCCCCCGTCCCGGGGCCCCGGTCGGCCGGGTCAGCCGATCCCGGCTTCCTTCAACACGCGGGAGACGGCGTCCCACTCCGGGGTGACGGGAGCGAGGGAGGTTTCACCGACCCCGCGGTCCTTGAAGCCGCCGGAGGTGGACACGCAGACCACGGGCCCGTCGAACTCCTCACCTGCGGCCAGCCGTTGGCGAAGGCCCGCCAGGCCCGCCGCGGCGGACAGCTCCGCCCACAGCCCTTGCCCGGCAAGGGCGCGTTGGGCTCCGGTGAGTTCCGCGTCCGTCACCAGGAGGGCGGCTCCGCGGCTGTCGAGGACGGCTCGCACCCCGCGGTGTCCGCCCGCCGCGCAGTCGATGGCGTACGCGTCGGTGGGACCGACCGGTACGACGGCGGCGGGGGTCCCGGTCCTGACGGCTTCCGCCAGCGGGCCGCCCGCGGCCGGTTCGCACCCGAACATGCGGGGCACCCGGTCCGTGACGCCGAGGCGGCGCAGTTCCGCGAAGCCCTTCCAGACCCCGAACAGCAACTCGGCGTACCCGCTGGGGACGAACACGGCGGCGGGGACGCCGAGCTCGGCGTGGATCTCGTAGGCGATGGTCTTGTAGCCCTCCGCGCCGAACGGGTGTCCGGTGTGGGTGCGCGTCAGGTTGCTGACGGGGTGGAAACCGAGCCGGTCGGTGATCTCGTTCAGCAGCGGCCAGCGGTCGGCGGCGGGGACGGGCAGGACGACGGCTCCGTAGGCCCGCAGGAAGGACACCACCGCCGGCGGCGCGCCGGCGGAGGCGAGCACCACGCAGCGCAGCCCCGCGCGGGCGGCGTACGCGGCGGCGGAGGCGCCGTGGTTGCCCGACGAGGCCACGGCGATGCCCGGCGCGCCCTCGTGCACGGCCGCGCCGACGGTGACCCGGTTGAGGCGGTCCTTGTGGCTCCATGTGGGGTTCTGCGACTCGTCCTTGATCCAGACTCCGTCGCCGAAGGACAGCAACGGGGTGGCGCCCTCCCCCAGCCCGGGTGCTTCGAGCGGGGGCAACAGCGGTGCCCAGCGCTCCAGTCCGCCGCGCACGGGGGCGTCGAACAGGTCGGCGGGGGTGTCCTCGTAGGCGTAGTCGACCTCCAGCGGGAAGTCGGTCAGTGCCGTACGGGTACGGGGGCAGCCGCGCGGCAGCGGCGGCCACAGCGGGTACTCCAGGCCCGGGTCGCCCAACGAACGCTGGGATCTGGCCAGCGAGCCGCCGTGGTTCCTCGGCGTGGGGGCGGCTGTCGGGGCGGGCGGGGTCGCTGTCATGCGGCCATCCTAAGGATGTGCCGGGCACCGGCTCCGGGAGTCCACCGGAGGACAGCCCGACTCCCGGCGGGGCCCGGGCCGGTCAGACGGCCGCCGCGCTCGTCACGACGAGGGGCGGCGCGACGCGTTCGGCCTCCCACGGGCGGCTGCGGACGAGATCGGGGTCCGCCACGGTCATCGCCTCGTCCACGGTGGGTCGGTGCTGGGCGACGTTCCCGAACCCGGCCCGTTCCAGCAGGCCCGGAAGGACGTCGACGGGCCAGGCGTGGTTGCGCATCTCCTCCCAGGATCCGTCGGTGCGCAGCAGCCGTACGGTCAGCGGGTCGCCGGGCCCGTACTCCTGCCCCGGTTCACCGATGCGCAACGAGGCGTACTCGATGCCGCCGCGCGCGGGGTCGGTGCTCAGCAGAACGAGGAGGCCGCCGGGACGCAGGAGGCGGCGGATCTCCTTGAGGACGTCGAGCACCGCCTCCCGGGTGGGCAGCGAGGCCAGTACGTGGTTGCACATGACGGCGTCGGCGCAGCCGTTCGCCAGCGCGGTGACCCGTCCGTCCTCGACGAGGTGGAACTCCGCGACCGCGCCGGCCCCGGTGCGGGCCAGTGCCAGTATCTGCGGCGAGATGTCGACGCCGATGACGTAGGCGCCGAGCCTGCGGGCGGCGCGGTCGGCGACCTTGCCCGGGCCGCAGCCGTAGTCCACGAGGACGGATCCGGTTCCGATCCGGCGGGACAGCGTCCCGAAGACGAACGGGTAGCCGAGGAGCCTGTTCGTGCCCGCGTCCATCGCCGCGTAGGCCTGCGCACCCTCGCTCCCGGACCAGGCCGCGCCGCCCGTTCCACCGGCCGGGCCGGGTCCCTCCGCGCTCTCGCTCACAGCCCCACTATCGGCCCGGGGCCGCCGCGCGGGGGTGTTACGACACGGCGGTACTCCCTACGGCAGCGGTACCCCGCGGGCGGTGGTCCACAGTTCGTACCACTCCTCGTGGGTGAGGTCCGGCTCGCGCAGGGCCGCGTCGCGGCAGGCGCGGATGCGCTCCGGGCGGGCACTGCCGACGACGGGTGCGATGCGGGCGGGGTGGCGCATCAACCACCACAGCAGGACGGTCTCCGGTGTGGTCCCCTTGCGTCGGGCGAGGTCGGTGAGGAGGTCGGCGGTGGCCCGTTCGGCAGGGGTCTCCTGACGGCCGGTGAAGCGGCCCTGCGCCAGCGCGCCCCAGGCCTGGAGGCGGATGCCGTGGTCGAGGCAGTGCTCCAGCGTGCCGAACGGGAAGCCGTTGGCGGTGGCCCCGCCGGTGTTGAGCAGGACCCCGGCCTCGACCCAGTCGCGGCTGTGCAGACTCATCTCCAGCTGATTGGCCACGAGCGGTACGTCGAGCCGGGCCTGGAGCCCCGCGATCTGCGCCGCGCCCATGTTGGACACGCCGAAGGCGCGTACCAGGCCCTGCCGGTGCAGGGACGTCAGTGCCCGGGCGATCTCCTCGGGGTCGGCGAGGGGGTCGGGGCGGTGCAGGAGCAGGACGTCGATGACGTCGGTCCGCAACCGGATGAGGCTCTCCTCCACCCGTCGGGTGATGCTGTCGCCGCGCAGGTCGTACCGGCCCGGGCCGTCATCGTCCGCGAGGCGGATGCCGCACTTGGTCTGGAGGGTGACGCGTTCGCGGAGCCCCGGTGTCCGGGCGAGGACCTCTCCGAACACGGCCTCGGCCTTGCCGTGCCGGTAGATGTCGGCGTGATCGAAGACGGTGATGCCGCTGTCGAGCGCCGCGGACACGGCCGCCTCGGCCGCGTCGATGTCGGACGGCTCGTAGGGTTCCGGGCCCCAGCTCCCGCCCAGCCCCATGCACCCGTACAGCACCCGGTATCCGCTCGTTCGCACGTTCGCTTCGATCGTCACGCGCCCACCCTATGACGTGGGGCGGCCCGGGCCGTGACGTCCCGGGCCGGGGATCGTTGAACGACCGGTCAAGCGAAGTGACCGTACGAGGCCCCGGGGCCGAGAAGCCCCGGGGCCTCGTGCTGTCGGTGGCCGGGGAGTCCGTCAACCCCGGCCCTTGATGTGGTCCACGACCTCGGTGAACTCGCGCGTCGGGGAGAAGTCGACGTACTCGCAGTCCTCCAGGGCGACCGGGACGTGACCGGCGGGCCAGTGGAAGGCCTGCCCCGCCTCGTAGACCTCCTCGCCGTCCTTCGTCACCATCTTCAGCCGGCCCTTGAGCAGGTATCCCCAGTGCGGGCAGGGGCACATCCCGTCCGGCATGCCCCGGAGGGCGGGCGTCATGTCGGTTCCGGCGGGGAAGCGGACGAAGGCGACGGACAGGCCGCCCCCGATCTCCCGGGTCCGCAGCTCGACGCCGCCGCCCTCGATCTCCACCGGTGTGCTCTCGCGCGTGGTCGCCGTCATGGGTCCTACCTCGCTCGCCTCGGTCGGCTCGTGCGGTGCTCCCCCCTCCACCCTGGACCCGGCGGGCGCGCCGCGCGAGCGCGCGTCACGGGGACGCTTCCGGGTCCGTTCGGGGGGCGCGGTGGACGCGGGCCAGGACGAGGACGGTGTCGTCGGCGGGCGGGGCGGGCAGGAGGCCGGCCAGGACGCGGTCGGCGACCGCCTCCAGCGGGTCCGCCGGACCGGCCGGGCGGGCGAGTTCGGCGCGCAGGGCGTCGAGCCCGGCCTCGATGTCGCGGCCGCGGGCCTCGATGAGCCCGTCGGTGTACAGGGCGAGGACCGCGTGCTCGGGCAGTTCGATCTCCGTCGTGCGGAAGGGGAACCCGCCGACGCCGAGCGGTACGCCGAGCACCTCCGCGACGGTCCGTACCGTGCCGTCGGGGTGGCGGACCAGGAGCGGCGGGTGGCCGGCGCTGGCGATCCGGGCCCGTCCGCTCGTCGCGTCGTAGACGAGGTAGAGGCAGGTGGCCAGCTCGATGCCGGCTTCCTGCGCGAGCGCGTCGAGCTCGCCGAGCATGGCGGCCGGTTCGGCGTTGTGCCGGGCCAGGGCCTTCGTGGTGATCCGCAGCCGGCCCATGGCGGCTGCGGCCGGGACCCCGTGGCCCATCACGTCGCCGACCACGAGGGCGACCCGGTGGTCGGGCAGCTCGATCACGTCGTACCAGTCGCCCCCCACCTCCGTGATCCGGCCGCCCGGGACGTAGCGGTGCGCCACCTCCGCGTAGGGGCTGTTCGCCTGCGCACTGGGCAGGAGGGCGCGCTGGAGGGTGAGCGAGATGTCCTGGACCCTGCTGTAGAGGCGGGCGTTGTCCAGGCAGATCGCGGCGCGGGACGCCAGCTCCCCCGCCAGGGCCAGGTCGTCCTCGGTGAAGGCCGGGCGCTGCGCGGAGCGCCCGAACAGGGCGATCCCCTGGACGGTGCCGCGGGCGATGAGGGGGGCGACCAGGATGCAGGCGACGCCGCTCTCGGCGATGAGGCGGGCGCGGTCCTCGATGACCACGGTGCGGGCCAGGAACGCCTCGTCGACGACGGACGAGACGGGTCGTCCGGTGCTCAGCATGTCGTGGATCGCGGAGCCGGGCGGGTAGCGCACCCGCTCCACCCCGCCGACGAGTTCGTCCGCGGGCGGCGGCAGGATCGTCCCGTGGGCGATGCGACGGGTGAGCAGCGGGCGGGCGGGGTCGAAGAGCTCCGACTCGTCCATCCATTCCACGACCTCGACCACGGCGCCGTCGCAGAATTCGGGCATCGCGACCTCGACCAGTTCCCCGGCGGTACGGACGACGTCCAGGGTCGTGCCGATGCGGGTGGAGGCGCGGTCCAGCAGGGCGAGTCGGCGACGGCCGGCGGCGGCTTCCAGGATGGCCCGTTCCCGGTCGGTGACGTCCATGATCAGGCCGCCGAGGCCGGGCGGGGTGCCGACGGCCCGGCTCAGGGGGAAGAAGCTCACCGAGCGGACCTGGTCCTGGTCGGGTCGGCCCAGGGGGCGCAGGGCCGTCAGCGCCCCGATGACGGGCACGCCGTCGTCGGCCACGCCCTGGAGCATGCGCCGGAACTCGGTGGTGTCGGACACCCGCATGACCTCGTCGATGCCCCGACCGAGGTGTTCCGCGACGGACAGGCCGTCCATGTCGGCGAGCGCCTGGTTGAGGTGGACGTAGCGGAGGTCCTCGTCCAGCATGACCAGGCCGATGGGGCAGGTCACGAAGAGGGCGTCGAGGAAGGCCAGGTTCGTCTTGACCCGGTCGAGCTCCTCACTGCGGCTGGCCAGGCCGAGGACCTCCGAGCGGCCGGCGGCGCCGGTGACGGGGAAGACCCGGAAACCGCACGCGAAGTCCGTCCCGTCGCGGTGGCGGGCCGTGAGCCGCCCCCGCCAGTAGCCGCGGGTCCTGGCCCGTTCGGTCAGGCGGGCGGCCGCCTCGGGGCCCTCGGCGAGGAGCATGCCGGCGGGGCGGGAGAGGACCTCCTCGGCCTCGTGGCCGAAGAGGTCGCGGGCTCCCGGCCCCCAGTGACAGACGCGGCCGTCCTCGTCGATGCCGAAAACGGCGACGGACACGTGTTCGAGCAGGGTCCCGGGCTCGGACGGGAAGGGGCCCTGCGCCTGCTCGCCCCCCGGCCGTACCGATGGCACGAGACGTCCCCTTCCACCTGCCGGTTCCTCCACTCACTATGCGGACGGCAGCCGATTACGGCGAGGCGGGGCCTCGGGGCGGGCGGGAGTGTGTTCGGTGGGATGGGGGGCGGCTCAGGGGGCGACGCGCCAGTCCTGGGCCGCTCGGCCGTCGCACGGGAGCTGGACGACGGCGGCGGCGGCCTCGGTGCTCGCCTCGCGGACCGCGAGGCACTGGCCGCTGTTGCCGTTGACGATCCGGTGCCGTGCCCGGCCCGTGGCGTCGACCGACCGGTACTCGATCCGCCAGTAGTGGTCGGGGTGGTCCCCGCAGGGGAACTGGTTGGCCTGGGTGCCGGACTCGGTGCTCGCCCCCGGTACGGCGAGGCACTGGCCGCTGTTGTCGTTGACGATCAGGTGACGGGCCCGGCCCGCCCCGTCCTTCGCCGCGTGCTCGACCCGCCAGAAGTGGTCGGGGTGGGGCCCGCACGGGAACTGGTTCACCGGCACGGCCACCTCCGTACTCGCGGCCGGTACGGCCAGACACTGGCCACTGTTGGCGTTCACCACCCGCACCGGCGTCCCGGTGACGACCGGCTCCGGGGACCCGGCGGCCGACCGGCTCGGAGCGGGGGCGGGCGGCGGAGCGGGCGTCTCGGCGGGCACGGACGGCTTCGCGGGCGTCGACGGCGTCGGGGGCTGGGTCGTGGCTCCCGGGCTCGCGAAGGTGGGCGGCGGAGCCGAGGCCGCCGTCGCGGAGGGCGACGCCGACGCCGGGGCCGGAGCCGGGACGACGGCGCCCGGCGCGGGCGCCGCCACCGGCGGCGCGGGCATCCGCCACGGCGCCGCGTACAGGGTCACGAGGACCCCCACCAACGGTACGAGCACACCGACCACCCACCAGGACCACCGGGGCGGATGCCCCGGCGCCACCGTGGTGACCGGCCCCACGCCCACGGGCGGATCGTCGTCCACCGGCATGTCGGCCTCCCCCCAAGAAGCTTTCCCTCCAACGATTATGACGGAGCATCAACACCGTCGGACCTGCCCCGCGGGGTCGCTGCCGGGGTGACGACGAGGGAGTGCGGCGCTCGGGACGGCCGGGCCGGCAGGTCCAGCGGGCGCCGCCCCGGGGTGAGGGAGCCGAGGATCCGGGGACCCCGGGCGCCCGTGCAGGCGGGGGCGTTGCCGGGCAGCCCGTGGAGGGCCAGGAAGCCGAGTACGGCGAAGGCGTACGCCTCCTTCGCCCCGGCGGGCAGGCCCAGCAGTCCGGAGTCCAACAGGGCGGTGTGTGGCGGTAGTTCCTCCCTGAGGGCGGACATCAGGGTCGGATTGCGGGTGCCGCCGCCGGAGGCGAAGACCTCGGTGACGCCGAGCGGGCGCAGGGCGTCCGCGACGGTCCGCGCCGTGAGGCGGGTGAGGGTGGCGACGACGTCCTGCGGGGCGAGGTCGCCGGAGCCGGCCAGGGCCGTGTCCAGGTATCCGGGGTGGAACAGTTCCTTGCCGGTCGTACGGGGCGCGGGCAGCGCGTAGTACGGCTCGGCCAGCAGTCGGCGCAGGAGCGGCTCGTGGACCCGTCCGGCGGCGGCCAGCGCGCCGCCCTCGTCGTATCCCGGCCCGCCCGGTCGGAATCGCCGTACGGCGGCGTCCAGCAGGGCGTTACCCGGTCCGGTGTCGAAGGCCAGCGGCGGTCCGGCGGCGGGAACGGCGGTGACGTTGGCGATCCCGCCGATGTTCAGGGCGGCGGGCGCACCGGGCCGACCGCGCAGCAGCATCAGGTCGATGAGGCTGACCAGCGGGGCGCCCTGGCCGCCCGCCGCGACGTCGCCGGGTCGGAAGTCGGCGACCACGGGGCAGCCGGTGGCCTCGGCGATCCAGGCGGGACGGCCGAGCTGGAGCGTTCCGTGGACGACGCCGGCCGACGCCCAGTGGTAGACGGTCTGTCCGTGCGAGGCGATCAACTCCGCCGAACCCGAGCAGAGTTCGCGGTCGGCCCGGACGGCCAGCTCCGCGAAGGCCTGTCCGATCCGCGTGTCGAGGACGCACACGTCGGCGAGGGTGGTGGGCGCGGGTGGCAGCGCCGCGGTGAGCGCGGTGCGCAGGGTGTCCTCGTACGGTGCGCTGATCATGCCGAGCGGCACCAGGCGCAGGGTCTCGCCGCCGTCGGCGAGGGTGAGTTCCGCGGCCGCGGCGTCGATCGCGTCGTGGGAGGTGCCCGACATCAGGCCGACGACCCTCATCGCAGGGGTCGCAGGTGGTCGTCGCGGCGCAGGCTCGCCAGGGCGATCGCGCTGAGGGCGCAGGCGCCGGCGGCGTAGTGGGCGGGGACGTCGGTGTCGCCCGTCGCCGCGGTCACGGCCGTGATGAGGAGGCCCGCGCAACCGGAGAACACCGCGTTGGCGAGGGCGTAGGCGAGTCCGAGCCCGGTGCAGCGCACGGACGCGGGGAACATCTCCGCGAGCATGGCCGGCCCGGGTCCCGCGAGCAGGCCCACCGCGGCGCCCGCTCCGAGGAGGGCGGCCGCCTTGGCCGGGGCGGGGGCGCCCGGGTCCTGGAGGAGGTGCAGCAGCGGCAGGGCGAACACCGTGACGCACAGGGCGCCGCACAGCATGACGGGGCGACGGCCGACGCGGTCGCTGAGGATGCCGGCGGGCAGGATCGTGGCGGCGAAACCGAGGTTGGCGACGGTGGTGGCGATCAGGGCCTCCTGGAAGGACGCGCCGAGGGTGGCCTGGAGGTAGGAGGGGAGCACGACGAGGAAGGTGTACCCGGCCGCCGACCACCCCATGATCCGGCCGATGCCGAGCACGACGGCACGGGCGGTGCCGGGCACGGTCGGGGCGGCGGGCACGGGTGGGGCGGGTGCGGTCGGGGCGGGCGGGGGCGAGGCGGGCACGGTTGAAGCCCGCGCGGTCGGGGCCGGCACGGTTGAGGCATGGGGGGTCGGGGCGGCCGGCGCCGTCCGGGCCGGATTCGGCGACGACCAACGGTCCGGTGGGCCTGCCGGGGTGGGGGGTTCGGGGCCTCGCGGCGATCCGGGCGGCTCGGCAAGGCCGGTCCGCAGCCACAGCGCCACCGCGCCCAGCGGCAGGGCCAGCAGGAACGGGATCCGCCAACCCCAGTCGTACAGGGCCTCCTGGGAGAGCGCGGTGGCGGCGGAGGCCGCCGTACCGGCGCCCGCGAGCAGGCCGAGGGCGACGGTGAAGGACTGCCACGCGCCGTACCGGCCGCGCCGCCCGGGCGGTGCGTACTCGGTCATCAGCGCGACCGCGCCGCCGAACTCCCCTCCCGCGGAGAGGCCTTGCAGGGCGCGCAGCAGGGTGAGCAGCCAGGGAGCGAGCTCCCCGACCGTCGCCCGGGTGGGCAGCAGGCCGATCAGGGTGGTGGCGGCGGTCATGAGGCAGACGACGAGGATCAGGGCGGGGCGGCGCCCGACGCGGTCCCCGAGCCGGCCGAACAGCAGGGCTCCGACGGGCCGGAAGAAGAAGGCCACCGCGAAGGAGGCGTAGGTGGCGAGGAGCGGCCCGGCTCCGGCCGGGCCCGTCGCGGTGTCCGGAGTGAAGAAGCGGGCGGCGATGACCGTGGCGAAGCAGCCGTAGACGCCGAACTCGTACCACTCGACGAAATTGCCCGCCGAGCCCGCGAGCAGGGCGCGGCGCGGGTGGCCGGCGGCCGGCGGGGCGGGGCTGCGCAGTTGGAGGGGGGTCACCGGTGGTGGGTGCCCGGTGGGCGACGCGGGGATGCCTCGGGGCCGTGTGGTTCAGCACATCGGCCCCGGGCGGGCGGGAGAGTGGCGGGGCCGGCGCGGCTCCGTCAGGTCGTCGGGTGGAGCCGGGACGCCCGGAGCGGGTCGGTCGCCCGGGCGGGTGCGGCGGCCGGGCCGGCGGCGAGGGCGCTGCCCGACAGCCAGGCGCGCCAGTCCAGGTTCCAGTCGCCGATGCCGTTGCTGAAGGGGGGCATCGCGTCGCCGCCGCTGTTGACGACCTCCACGATGTCGCCCTCGCGCACGGTCTCGAAGAACCAGGCGGCGTCCTCGGTGCTCATGCCCGTGCAGCCGTGGCTGACGTTCTCCTCCCCCTGCGCCTCGACCGACCAGGGCGCGGCGTGGACGTACTCGCCGCTCCACGTCACCCGGGTCGCGTACTGGACGGGCAGGTCGTAGAACTCCTTGGTGCCGCGCCCGATCCCGACGGAGTCCCCGCGCATCCGGACCTTGCGTTCCTTGCCCAGGACGACCTTGATGCCGCTGCGGGTCAGGAAGCCCGCCTTGCCGGTGGTGACCGGGATCGTCCTGATGACCCGTCCGTTGCGGCGTACGGTCATCTCGTGCGCGGCCGAGTCGGTGACCGCCTCGATCCGGTCCCCGACGGTGAACTCGACGGGCTCGGAGGGGCCTCCGTGGCCCTGTTCGCCGAGTTCGACCCCGTCGAGGCCGCTGCGGACGCGGACCACCGTGTGGGCGGGCCAGTAGGAGCGGGGCCGGAAGTGGAGCGTCGAGTCGTCGACCCAGTGCCAGGCGCCCTCGACGTGCGGCTCCGACGTCACCTGGAGGGCCTGCTCCAACCGGCTGCGGGCCCTCCTGTCGTCCGCCGGGACGGGCCGGCTGAGTTCGGCGGTGACGATCTCGCCCGCGCCGTAGGTGCCGGGCCGGGGTCCGAAATCCACGGTGAGGGGGACGCCGGCGACGGCGGAGGCGGCGGGGCGCGCGGTCCTGAACGCCATCGTCGCGGCGACCGGCGCGCCGGATCCGTCCTGGGCGCCGACGCGCACGGTGTAGTGCTCGCCCGCCCGCAGCGGCTCGGTGTTGCGCCAGCGCCCGGTGTCGGGGTCCGGTTCGCCGGCCAGGTGACGGCCGTGGGAGTCGTGGACGGTCACGTCGGTGAGCCGTCCCGGGGCCTCGGCGGCGATCTCCAGCGGGCCGTCGGCGTCGGTCGGCAGGACGTCCCCGGCGACCGCGTACGGGCCGCGCAGCACGGCCCCCTCGCCGCGGGCGGTCGCCAGCACCCGCTGCTCCCGCCAGGCGCCGCACAGGCCCGCCCGGAACGTTCCGGCGGTGCAGCGCGCCCCGCCGGTCCCGGTCCCGCGGCCCACGTCGAGCGCGCGCGAGACCAACAGCGTCACCGCCGCCCCGGGGGCCGTACCGGCATCCGCTCGCGGGGTTCCCGCCGCGGGTGCCCTGCCCGGGGCGACCGCCGTGACCAGCACGGCGCCCGTCACCGCGGCCACGACGCTCCAGGCCCTCGTCCGCTTCGTCCGCGGCATAGCCACGCAGGCCTCCCAGATCTCGTACGCCGGATGGCAGCATCAAAACGATCGGGAGCCAAAACGATGATCACAAACTCGGTTCTGGGGCCGAACGGGTTCCCGAAGTGAACCCGGACGGAGCACTTCCGCTTGCGGGAGCGGTCGGTTCGCGCCGGCGCCGGTCGCGCCCGGGGCCCGGTCGGCGAGCGGCCGAACGGAAGGTTCCGGTCCCGTAGGCTCGGTGGATGGCGAAGTATTTCGACGTGCACCCCGAGAATCCTCAGCGGCGCACCATCAGCAGCGTGGCCGACAGCATCCGTTCCGGGGCGCTCATCGCGTACCCGACCGACTCCTGTTTCGCTCTCGGATGCCGGCTGGGCAACCGGGAGGCGCTCGGCCGGATCCGTTCCATCCGCGACCTCGACGACCGGCACCACTTCACCCTCGTGTGCCAGAACTTCGCGCAGTTGGGTCAGTTCACGCACGTGGACAACGACGTCTTCCGCGCCATCAAGGCGGCGACGCCCGGCCCCTACACCTTCATCCTGCGGGCGACCTCCGAGGTGCCCCGCCAGCTGATGCACCCCAAGAAGAAGACCGTCGGGGTCCGGATCCCCGATCACGTGGTGACGCAGGCACTGCTCGCGGAACTCGGCGAGCCGCTGGTCTCCAGCACCCTGCTGCTGCCGGACGAGGAAGAACCGATGACGCAGGGCTGGGACATCAAGGAGCGCCTCGACCACGAGGTGGACGCGGTGCTCGACTCGGGCGACTGCGGCACCCGCCCCACGACCGTGATCGATTTTTCGAGCGGCGAGGCCGAGATCGTGCGCCGGGGCGCGGGCGACACGACGCGATTCGAGTAACCGCCTCTCGTCCCCATCAGGGCGGATTCCGGTTCCAGGGCCGGAATCCGCTGGGCGGAGTGCTTCAATCCGGTCACGGCGGAGTATGCGCGAGGCAAATTGCTCCATTGAAACTCCAGCGATCCGGCCATCGGAACTCGTTTACGTATGAACAGTCTTGGTGCATCGGCAGTAACTCGGTGAGGCGCCGGGGTTACCGAGGAGGGAAGTCCGTATGCAGGGTTCGAATTGAGCCGACCCACGACTCGACTTTCACAAGATCCGTTATGTAGGGTTCCAGTCATTCACCGCCCAACGGGGGGCGGCGAGCAACCCCATGCGCTGGTCCGGACTATTTCGGCAGTGTGTCAGGGGCGGGGCTCGGCGACCACCACCCCCCGGCCACGCTCCATCGACACATTCGTGACCCGACACGGGGGACCATCATGCGGTTCCAGCTATTGGGGCCCCTGAGCATTGCGCACGGCCCCGAGACAGTAGTACTCAAACCGTCCAAGCCGACCAGTTTGTTGGCCGCGCTCCTCCTTCATCCCGGTACGGTCGTTTCCACCGACTACCTGCTGCGCGCGGTATGGGACGAGGAACCGCCGGCCACGGCCCGAGCGGCCCTCCAGACCTGCGTGCTCCGGCTGCGACGGCTATTCGCGAAATACGGCATATCCGCGACCACCATCGAGGCCGTGCCCGGTGGATACCGCATGCACAACGACACGGGGACGCTGGACCTCGTACTCTTCCGCTTACTGGCCGCCAAGGCGCGGGCCGCCGCCGGGACCGACGAGGAGCTGTACCGGCTCAGGGAGTCCCTCTCGCTCTGGCAGGGCCAGCCGTTGGCCAACGTCGCCTCGCGCATGCTCCAGCGGGACGCGGTGCCCGCGCTGGAACAGGAGCGGCTGCGCGTGCTGGAGCGGATATGCGACCTCGAACTCGCCGCCGGGAACTGCCACCAGGTCCTCGTCGACCTCTACGAGAGCGGCCGCCGGCACCCCGTGAGGGAACGGTTCACCGAGCAGCTCATCGAGGCCCTGTACCGCACCGGCCGGCAGGCCGAGGCGCTGGCCGAGTACCGCACGGTGCGCGACCGGCTCCGCGACGAGCTCGGCGTCGACCCCGGGCCGGGCCTGCGCCGCCTGGAGCTGGCGATCCTGCGCTCCGAGGAACTGGGGCCGCCGCGCCCCGAGGAACAGGCGGCGCCCCCGGCGACGCCACCGCTCACGCTGCCCCCCGTACGTCCCCCGGGGCACGGCGGACTGCCGTCGGTGCCCGGCTTCGCCGGGCGGGCGACGGACCTTCGGACGATGGCGCTGCGGCTCACCGACGCGGACGGACCCCGGCTGCTCGTCGTCTCCGGCGCCCCCGGGATCGGCAAGTCGGCGCTGGCCCACCAGTGCGCGCACCAGGTCCAGGACGCCTTCCCCGGTGGGGTGTTCAGCATCGACCTGGGCGGGGCCGAGCGCAACGGCGTCACGGCGGAGGAAGCCCGGGAGCTGCTGCCCGAACCGGGCGACGGGCGACGGCTGCTGATCCTCGACAACGCCACCGGCGCGGGGCAGGTGCTGCCGCTGCTGCCCGCCTCCGGTGACGTGTCCGTACTCGTCACCAGCAGGCGCGGCCTCGCGGCGGTCGTCGCCACGCACGGCGGCGCGGTCCACCGGCTCGACGTGCTCGGCCCGTCCGAGGCGCACGGGCTGCTCGCCGGACTCGTCGGGGCCGACCGGATCGCCGCCGAGGAACACGCAGCCCGTGAACTGGCCTCGGTGTGCGGGTACTTCCCACTGGCCCTGCGCATCGCCGCGGGGCGGCTGCTCACCCGTCCCGGGCTGTCCGTCGCGGACTGCGCGGCCTGGCTGTCGGAGGACGCCCCGGGACGGCTGGCCCTCGCCGAGGACGCACGGCTCTCCGTACCGGAGGTCTTCGGGCAGGCCCTCAGCACCCTGCCGCCCGAACTGCGGGAGACCTTCCTGCGGTTCGGCTCCCTGGACCCGGGCCCCGGGCCCTGTTCCGCCGGATCCGGCGTGGTGCTGGAACAGCTCGTGGAGGCCGGGCTGCTGGAGGACGGACCGCCCGGGCAGCCGTACCGGATCCATGCCTTCCTCCGGGTCTACGCGCGGTGGTTGTCCCGGGGACGGGACGGCGCGCCCGCGCTGCCCGCGGCCCGCTGACCCACCCTCCGTTTCCCCCCGCCCGCTCCGGGCGTCGTTCCCGCACACCCTCCAACGGCATTTCCCACCTCGCATCACCGTCCCGACAGACCGCAATCAGAGGTGTTCCATGTCTCAAGCCAGCTACGAAGCCGTCGCCACGTCCCGACCCCGGATCCGCCGGGACGTGCTCTTCACGCAGACACCCGAGGGTGTGCTGTTCCACAATTCCGACGGCGGGTTCCGTCTGAACGCCAAGGCGGCGTACCGGTTCGCCACGCTGATCGTCCCGCACCTGACCGGCGAGCACTCCGTCGCCGATCTCTGTCAGGGCTTGGGCGAACCCCAGCGCGCGATGGTCGGCGACCTCGTCAAGACCCTGTACGAGAGGGACTTCGCCAGATCGGTCGCGGAACCGGGGCCCGCGGCGTCCGCCGCCCCGGACCCGGACGTCGCGCGCCGGTTCGCCCCGCAGATCGCCTACGCCGACCACTACGCCGACGACGCCGAGGCCCGCTTCCTGCGGTTCCGCGGCACCCGCGTCGCCGTCCTCGGCGAGGACCGGGTCGCCCACTGGTGCGCCCTGAGCCTGGTCCGCAACGGATGCGCCGAGATCGGCCTGCTGCCCGGACTGGACCCGGCCGGGATCCTCGCCGAGGCCGAGGAGGCCCGGGCGGACGGTGCCCCCGTCGACGTCCGCACCCTGCCCGACGCGCGGGATGCGCTCGACTGGGACCGGTTGGAGGGGTACGACTTCGTCGTGGTGACCGGCGGGGCGGCCGCTCCGGGCCGGCTCCTCCCGCTGCTGCGCGCCGGCATACCCGAGGGGCGCACCCTGCTGCCGGCCTGGTCGTACGGGGACGACTGCGTCGTCGGCCCGTTGATGACCCGGGGCACCGCCGGCTGCTGGGCGTGTGCGGCGCTGCGCCTGGGCGCGGCGCGCGGCGGTGCGGGGGCGGCCGAGCTGTGGAGCTCCCTGGCGCTGCCGGACGCGGCGCCGGCCGCCGGTCCCGTGCCGGGCCGGCCGCAGGCCGCGATGATCGGGAACCTGCTCGGGTACGAGGTGTTCCGCGCGACGTCGGGAGCGCTGCCGGCCGAGACCGCCGGGCGGCTCCTCGTCCAGGACACGGCCTCCCTGGACGTGGCGGCCGAACCCCTGTTCCCGCACCCCCGTTGCCCGTTCTGCGTTGAGGGGGAACCTGCCGCGCCGATCGACCTCGCCGCGGCCGGGAGCACGGACACGCCCGCGCTGCCGACGCTGGAGACCGCCCGTGACGCGGACGACCTCGTCGCGGAACTCAACCGGCGCTCCGCCGTGGTGCAGCCGCTCGCCGGGGTGTTCACCCGGTACGCGGACGAGGAGTTGACGCAGATCCCGCTGAAGCTCGGGGTCGTGGAGCTGGGCATCGGGCACGCCGGACCGCGCGCGGTGGCCGCCTTCGACATCCACCACGTGGCCGGGGCCCGGATGCGCGCCCTGGACGCGGCGGCCCTGGTCCACGCCGAGCACGTGGTGCCCGCGCGGGAACTCGTCACCGACGCGGGGGACGAGCAGGTCGTGCCCTCCTCCGCGCTCGCCACGTCCAGCGGGATCCCCGGTGGGGTCGAGGTGCTCCAGCGGGCCTTCTCCCTGCTGACGAAGGAACCCGTCCTGGTTCCGGCCGGCGCGGTGCGGCCGTTCGGCCCGCACAACGCCGGGCGGCTCTTCGAGCGGACCCGGGCCGGGGCGGGAGCGGGCCCCTCCCCCGCGGACGCCGCCGCGGCGGGCCTGTTGTCGGCGCTGGGCCACGCCGCCCTGATCAGGGCCGTACGGGGCGCCGCCGCGACCTCGGTTCCGCTGCCGGATCCGGACGGCGATGACGCCGAACTCGGCTTCCTCGTAAGGTCGGCGGACCGGCTGGGGATGGAGCCGGAGCTGCTGGACCTCGGTGAGGGGGCGCGCAGCGGGGTGCAGGTGCTGCTGGCCCGGTCGGGCGCACGCTGGGCTCTCGGCGAGGGCCTGGACCGGCGCACCGCGGCCGTCGCCGCCCTGCGGGAGCTGCTGGGCGTGGCCCAGTACGAGGCGGACGGGTCGCGCGGCGGCCTGCCGGCCGACACCGGGGATCCGCTGCTGCGCGACCTCGACGCCCGGGCCCTGGCGGTGTCGGGTGCGGCCCGCCCCCTGGACACCGAGCCCCCGCTCGCGTGGGACGGGGTGCTGGAGCGGCTCGCGGCGGCCGGGCTCGACGCGCACGTCGCGGTGACGGGCTCGCCGGAGCTGGCCCGGGTCGGCATCCACACGGTGCGGGTGCTGCTCGCGACGGTGCGGGAGCCGGGCGATGACGCGTAACGGCCGGCGCCCGCTGGTGCGGGTCGGGGCCCGCGTCGCCGACGGGCTCGGGGCGGACGCCGCAGGGCGGTTCGCCGCCCTGTTGGAGCGGTCCCTGGCGGCCCTGGACGGGCCGCCGGTGGCCCTGTCGGTGCTCGGCCTGCGGAACGCCTTCACGGCTCCGGCGCCGGCCGCCGGGGCGGACGACGACGGCGTGCCGGTGGGTCTGTACGGCCACCAGGCCGTGGTCGGTCCGCTCGCTCCCGCGGCGGGCGGGCCCGGGTGCGCCCGGTGCCTGGAGCGGCGTTGGCAGGCCGTGCGGTCCGTCGCGCTGCGGGACGCGCTGGAATTGGGCGGGGGGACCCTGCCGGCGGGCGAGTGGCCGTACGCGCACGCCTTCGCCGCCGACGCGCTGGCGGCGCTGGTCTCGCTCGTCGTGTCCCGGGCCGACGGGGGCGCCCCCGAGGGCTCCGGTCCGTCCGGCGGGGTGTTCCCCGAGGTGCGGCTGTTGGACCTGCGCGGCGGCGCCGTCCGGCGCTACCCGCTGGTGCCCGACCCGGAGTGCCCGGTATGCGGCGCGCCCACGGTGGACGCGCCGGTCGAGTTCGCTCCGGAGCCCGCGCCCAAGTACCGGCCGGGGGCGTTCCGCACCCGGCCCGTGGAGGCGTACGACATCGACGTCGCCGCCTTCGCGAACCCGCTGTGCGGGGCCCTGGGTCCCTCACTGGTGCAGGACGTCTCCTCGACCTCCACCTCGGCGACCATCGGCTGCTTCTCGATGCGTTCGGGCGAGTACCTGCGCGAGACGTTCTGGGGCGGGCACACCGACACCTTCGACCGCAGCGCCCGCGTCGGGGTGCTGGAGGGGTTGGAGCGGTACGCGGGCATGCGCGCGCGGTCCCGTACGACCAGCGTGACCGGTTCCTTGCGGGAGTTCGGGGCGGCGGCGGTCGATCCGCGTTCGGTGGGCCTGTACAGCGACGCGTTCCACCGGGACAACCCGAGGGTCCGCCCGTTCGATCCCGACCGGACGATCCCGTGGGTGTGGGGGTGGTCGCTGCGCGACCGGGAGCCGCGCCTGGTTCCGGAGGTGTTGACGTACTACCACGCGCCCGGCCTGGAGAACCGCTTCGTCCAGGAGAGCTCCAACGGGTGCGCCTCGGGCGGCAGCGCCGCCGAGGCCTGCTACTTCGGGCTGATGGAGGTCGTCGAGCGCGACGCCTTCCTGCTCGCCTGGTACGGGCGCCAGCCGTTGCCGGAGATCGACCCGACGACCAGTTCCCGGGCGTCGACCCGGGCCATGGTCGACCGGCTCGCGCTGTACGGGTACCGGGCGCGGTTCTTCGACACCCGGATCAGCTTCCCGATCCCGGTGGTGACCGCCGTCGCGGAACGCTTCGACGGCGGGCCGGGGCGGATGTGCTTCGGGGCCGGTGCCGGGCTGGACCCGGAGTCGGCGCTGGATTCGGCGCTGTGCGAGATCGCGACGGACGCGGTGAACCTGGCCGGGCGCACCGAGCGGGACGAGGAGCGGCTGCGGGCCATGGCCGCCGACTTCGACCTGGTGACCGCGCTGCACGACCACCCGTTGGTGTACGGGGTGCCGGAGATGGGCGCCCACGCGGACTTCCTGCTGCGCGGCGGGACGGGTGGGCCGTTGCGGCCCGTGTCGGCGCTGGCCCCTCCCGGGGGCGTGGCGTCCGACGTCCGTGAGGACCTGGACCGGTGCGTTCGGGCCGTCGCCGCCGGGGGCTTCGACGTGGTCGTCGTCGACCAGACGCTGCCGGAGCAGCGGGCGCTGGGCCTGCACACGGTGAGCGTGTTGGTGCCCGGGCTGCTGCCGATCGACTTCGGCTGGTCGCGGCAGCGGGCGCTCGGCATGCCGAGGCTGCGGACCGCGCTGCGCGAGGCGGGACTGCGGGAGCGGGACCTGGAGCCCGCCGACCTGAACCCCGCCCCGCACCCCTTCCCCTGACCCGGCAGCCGTCGTGTCCGACATGAACCGAGGAGGACTTGTGGGCTACGCCCATGACTACGCCAGCGCCATCATGCACCGGGGCCGGATCCCGATGGAGCCCGTCGACTTCGTGCCCGACTGGTCCGACCGTCCCCGCAAGGCCAAGTTCTACCCGGAGGCGGAGACCCTGCCGCTGCCGGAGCCCGTCCGCGCGGTGGATCCCGCGAGGGCGGCCGACGGGTTCAGCCTGCCGCTGCTGTCCGGGATGCTCCAGGACTCGTACGGGCTGAGCGGACGCCGGCTGGGGGTGCAGGCCAACACCGACCTCGCGGCGCTCCCCCACTACACGCAGGCGAACTGGTCGCGGGGCACCTCCTCGGGGGGCGGGCTCTACCCGGTCGGGGTGTACTGGGCGGCCGGCCCGGGCGGCCCGCTCACGCCCGGGGTGTACCACTACGCGCCGCACCAGCACGGGCTGCGTCGGCTGCTGACGGGTGACGTGACCGGTGACGTCCGCGAGGCGCTCGGCGGGGGCCCGGAGGGCGCCTCGCAGTACCTGGTGCTGAGCGTCAAGTACTGGCAGAACGCGTTCAAGTACAACAGCTTCTCCTTCCACGCCGTGAGCATGGACATCGGTACGGTGCTCCAGACCTGGCGGTTGTGGGCCCGGGAGCACGGGCTGCGGATCGCGCCCGCGCTCTGGTTCGACGAGGAGCGGCTGGCCCGACTGCTGGGCGTGGCCCCCGAGGAGGAGGGCGTCTTCGCGGTCGTCCCGCTGGAGTGGGAGGGCGGGGCGCCGTCCGGCGGGGACGAAGGAGCGACCGTCCCCGCCGAACGGCCGCGGGTGCGCCACCGGGACGCGGAACGCTCCCGTGAGGTGATCGCCTTCGAGACGCTGCGGCGGATCCACGGGGCGACCCTCGGGCACGCCGCCGACCGTCCGGCACCCGGCGCCCTGGACGCGGCGGCCGCGTACCCGCCCCGCGGCACGGACCCGGTGGCGCTGCCCGCGCCGGCGGCGGCCGGACTGCCGGTGGCCGACGCGCTGCGGGCCCGCCGCAGCAGTTTCGGCCGGTTCGACGCGACCCGGCCGCTGCCGGCGGAGGGGTTGGCCGCCGCCCTGGCGGACTGCGCCGCGACCGTGGTGGGCAGTGAGGCGGAGGGCCCCGACGGGCCCCGGCTCACCTCCCTGTACGTGTTCGTCAACCACGTCGAGGGGATCGCGCCGGGCAGCTACGCCTACGACCCGCGGGCCCACGCCCTACGGCTGGTGGTGCCGGGAGCGCCCGGCCCCTTCCTCCAGAGCAACTACTTCCTGTCCAACTACAACCTGGAGCAGGCCGGCGCGGTGCTCGTGCCCACCGTCCGTACGACCGCCGTCCTCGACGCCGTGGGCGACCGCGGCTACCGACTGGTGGGCGCCGCCGTCGGGGCCGTCGCGCAGACCTTCTACACCACCGCCTCCGCGCAGGGACTCGGCGCGGGCGTGGCGCTCGGCTTCGACAACATCGCCTACCGCGAGCAGTTGGGGCTGACGGAGACCGACGAGGCCCCGCTGTTGATCATGCTGCTGGGTCACGAGCGGCCGCAGCCCGCCGACTTCCGCCACGAGATCGCCTGAGCGGGCGACGAGAGAAGCAGGAAGACCAGGATGAACACCACCACCCAATGGCACGCCGGCGATCGTTTCATGCTGCGCGTGGCCGGCCTGCCCCTGTCCGCGGCCGATGCGCTGCGCTGTCCGGACACCGGCCGCTGGGCGGCCGACGTCCTCGCGGCCGAGGAGGTGCTGCGCACGGACGCCCAGTGCCTGAGCGAGGTCCTGCACCGCGCGGTCGGCGCCACCGACCCGGAGCCGGGCGGGCCGGGCGCGGCGCTGCGCCGGGACCTGCTGAAGCTGCGCCGGCAGATCCACAACGGCAGGCTGCCGGCCGACCCGGACGCCGCGCTGCGCACGGTGGCGGCCCTGGGCGGGCCGGACGCGGACGCCGTCGGCGAGCGGCTGGCCGGTTGGCTGAACCGGCTGCGCGAACTGGAGAAGCTGCTGGCGGAGGGCGAGCCGCTGCTGGCGGCCGACCTGGGCCGGGGCCGGGAGGCGCTGCGGGAGCTCCTCGGTGACGAGCGGCTGCGGCACGGGCTGTTGCTGGCCTCCCCGGTCCTGGAGGGGCAGCTCGACGCCTACGCGGCGGCCACCGCGGCGGGCCGCGTGCCCGGGGGCCGGGCGCGCAAGGCGGAACGGTCCGTGCTCTCGTACCTCTACCGCACCGCCTGCAAGACCAGCCCCTTCAGCACCTTCACCGGGGTGGCGACGGGCCGCTTCACCGACGGGGAGCCGGCGGCGGATGACCCGGCGGACGGGGTCCGGGTCGAGGACCGGTGGGAGAGCCACGTCCGGCTCAACGTGGTCGTACTGGCGCGGCTCGCCGAGCTGATCCTCGCCGACCCGGTGCGCCGGCGGGACCTGCCGCTGCGGCCGGCCTCGGGCTGGGGTCGCGAGGACGATCGGATCCGGTACGTGCGCCGACAGGTCACGGCCGGCGACGACGCGGCCGCGGTCACCTTCGACGCCGTCAAGGACCGACTGTTCTTCCTGCGCCGCAGCGGCACCCTGGACCGGCTGCTGGCCCTGTTCGCGGAACGGGCCGAGCAGCCGGGCGGGGGCGACCTGCGCCACCAGGAGCTCGCCGACTGGCTGGCGCGGGAGCACGACGCGGAACCGGCCGAGTGCGAGGCCTACGTGGGCGCCCTGCTGCAACTCGGCATGGTCCGGGTGCCCTGTCTGGACACCGAGGTGCACGGCGGCGATCCGCTGCGTGCCTTCCAGCGGTCGCTGACGGGGCTGGAGCGGCCCTGGGCCGACCACCTCGCGGAGTTGTTGGAGGAGCCCGCCCGCGTGCTGGAGCGCTACCCGCGGGCGGAGCGGGACGAGCGCGCGGAGCTCCTGCCGGCGCTGCGCGCGGGTCTGCGCCGGGCCCAGGAGGAACTGGGCGCGGCGCCGGACACCCCGCTTCCGCAGACCTTGGTGTACGAGGACGTCAGCGCGGGCCGTGACCTCACCGCGCGACGGCCCGCGTGGGCGGGGGCCGGGGGCGGTGCGCTGCGCTCGGTGGAGCGGATCCTGCCCGCGTTCGACCTGACCCTCGCGCAGCGGATCACCTTCGAGGGGTTCTTCACCGCCCGCTACGGTCAGGGCGGTCGCTGCGAGGACCTGCTGGGACTGGTCCACGACTTCCACGAGGACTTCTTCGACCAGTACCTGTCGTTCTCGGCCCGGCGCACCCCCTTCGACGCGCAGGGCGAGTACGTGCCGGAGGAGAACTGGCTCGGTCTGCCGGGCATCCGGGCCCTGGACGCGGCGCGGCGGGCCTTCGTCGGCCGGATGCGGGAGCACTGGGCGGCGTACGAGGAACACGGCGGGGGCGAACTCCAGCTGCTGGAGGCCGACATGACGGCCGTCGCGACCGAGCTGGAGTCGGTGGTGCCGGGGTTCGCCCCGCGCTGCCACCACCTCCAGTTCGCCCGCGACCCGGGTACGGGCGGGCGACTGACCGTACTGAACCGTTCCTACGGCGGTCTGTCCTTCCCCTTCAGCCGGTTCACCCACGTCTACGAGGAGCAGGACGGACGGGCCGCGCTCGACGGGCAGCTGCGCGCCACCGCCACCGAGGTCACCCCTTCCGGAGCGGTGTTCGCCGAGGTCACCGGGGGTCCGGTCACCACCAACCTGAACCTGCACGGGCGCCTCACGGACTACGAGATCGTCTGCCCGGGCGAGAGCGGCACCCTGCCCGAGGAGCGGCTGCTGCGGCTCGACGACCTGTACGCGGAGCACGTGCCGGCCACGGGACGGGTCGTGCTGCGTTCGCGTCGGCTCGGGGTGGAGGTGATCCCGGTCTACCTGGGCTACCTGGTGCCGCTGGCCCTGCCAGCCGTACCGCGCACCCTGCTGCTGCTGTCGCCGTCGTCGATGTCCCCGCTGGACGTCTGGGCGGGCGTGCCCGAGGCCGCGTCGCACGGCGGGGTGAGCGGGCGGCCCCGGGTGGTGCACGGGGACCTGGTCCTGAGCCGGCGCAGTTGGAGCACGACGGCCGGCGAGTTGCCGGCGCACGGCGCGCGGGACGCGGCGCACTTCCTGGAGTGGCAGCGCTGGCGGCGTGCGCACGGGCTTCCGGAGCGCGTCTTCGCGACGGTGTCGGCCGGCCCGTCCGCGCTCGGCGCCAAACCCCAGTACGTGGACTTCGCGAGCCTGCTGTCGTTGGCCGCCTTCGAGCCGCTGTTGCGGGAGCCCGGCCACCGGGTCGTCTTCCGCGAGATGCTCCCGGATCCCGGCGGCCTGCAGACCCGTTCGGCGCGCGGGGAGCACGTCGCCGAACTCGCCGTGGAGACCTTCACGACGACCACGAACGCAATCATCCCGAGCCCGGAGGACGGTCCCCGATGTCAGAGATGACCCCGACGCGCGGCGCGTGGCAGGCGATGCACGTCTTCTACGCCGCCAATCCGCAGCCGCTGCTGGTCAACTGCGTGCGCCCGCTGATCGCCTCGCTCACCGAGGACGGGCTGTTGGCCGGGCACTTCTTCATCAACTACTGGCTGGAGGGGCCGCACGTGCGGCTGCGGCTGCGTCCGGTGCGCCCGGAGGCGGAGCCGGAGGTCCGTCGCCGCGCCCAGGAGGCGGTGTCGGCGTTCCTCAAGGCCCGGCCGGCCCTCTACGAGGTGGATTCCGGCTTCCTCAACGAGTTCTACAACACCCTGTTCGACATCGAGTTCCCCGAGGGCGACCGCGCCGCCTTCATGGGCGCCGACGGCAGGATGAACCTGCGGCCCAACAACTCCTACAGCTGGGAGCCGTACGAACCGGAGTACGGGAAGTACGGCGGTCCGGCCGGGATCGAGCTGGCGGAGTGGCACTTCGCGCACTCCAGCGACCTGGTCATGGAGGCGCTGGGCGGGATGAACCTGCACGTGCGCACGGTCCTGCTGGGTACCTCGGCCCAGTTGATGATGGTGATGGCCGGGGTGTTCCTGCCCGACCGGGAGGAACTGGGCGGCTACCTCGACCGGTACTACCAGTTCTGGCACCAGGCGTTCCCCGGCACCGGGTTCATCGGGTCGGCCGAGTACGACCGCACTTACGCGCAGACGGGTCCGGGCCTCGGGCGTCGTTTCGCCGCCGTGCTGGAGGCCGTCGGCTCCGGTGAGACCGGACGGCTGCCCGGGTTCCTCGCTGGTTGGGCCGAGCACTGCCGGGAGTTGCGCCGGCGGGCCGAGGCCCTCGCCGTCTCGGGCGAGCTGGTGTTCCGGTCCTGGGACGGCTCCCGGGACGAGAAGGTGACCGACCCGGCGGTGGCGCTCCCGCTGCTGCTGTCCCCGTACATGCACATGACCAACAACCGGTTGCACGTGACCATCCGTGACGAGGCCTACCTGGCGCACCTGCTGGGTCGGGTCCTGCGCGAGGGCGAGGCCGCCGCGACGGGCTCCGCCGGGGGCGCGGCGGCCGGGGCGGTCGGGTCGTGAGCTCCCCGTCGCCCGCGCCCTCCGGGATGCTGGAGCACCGCCCGGCGCTGCGGGCGGGGATCCTGCTGTCGCCGCCTCTGCTGAACGGCCCCGCGGTCGTGCACCTGGTCAAGGACCCGAGGTCCGGGGCCTCGTTCGAGATCGGGCCGAAGGAGTACTTCCTGGTCTCGCGCCTGGACGGGTCCCGCAGCCTGGCGGAGATCGGCGAGGCCTACGGGGAGGCCTTCGGGCGGCGCCTCGGCGAGGGCAACTGGAAGCAACTGCTGGGGCTGCTCGGCAGCCGCCGGCTGCTCGCCGGCGGCCCGGACCCGGGTCCGGCGGCCGGACCGGGCCCGCAGCGCACCGGGACCCTGCTGAAGGGGACCTTGCGGCTGGTCGCCGACGCCGACGCGACGACGGCCCGGCTGCACGCGTTCCTGCGACCGGTGCTGCGGCCGGTCGTCCTGGGCCTCCTGCTGCTGGTGTGCCTGGCCGTCGAGGGCGTCCTCGCGGCCTCCGCCGGCCGTCTCCTCGGTGACCTGTGGTGGCTGCTGGGTCGGCCGGTGCCGCTCGTGGCGGTGGCCAGCCTGCTGTGGCTCAGTACGGCCGTGCACGAGTTCGCACACGGGGTCGCGGCCCGCCACGTCGGGGGGACGGTCGGGGAGATCGGGCTGCGCTGGCGGCTGCCCGTCGCGATCATGTACTGCACCGTGGACAACTACCGTTACCTGCGGCGCCGTCGGGACCAGCTGGCCGTGGCCGGAGCGGGCGCCTTCGCCAACCTGCTGTTCCTGCTGCCCTTCTTCGCCTGGTGGACGGCCCTGCCGCCGGGTGACGCGACCGGCCGGGTGCTGGGCGCGCTCCTGCTGCTCGGCAGTGCGCAGGCCCTGGTCAACCTGGTTCCGTTGCCGCCGCTCGACGGTTACACGATCCTCGGGCACGCCCTGCGCGTGACCCGGCTGGCACCGGCCGGTTCGGCCTACCTGCGGCTGCGGCTGCGCGACCGGTCGGCGGCGGCCGCCTACCCTGCGCGGGCCCGCCGGATCTACCTCGGCTACGTGATCGGCTCGGCCGTGCTCGTCCTGCTCCTCGCCGGGGCGGCGGTGACCGCCGTGCTCCTGGCCATCGGCCGCGCGGGCCCCTGACCTCGCGCCCCGTCCTCCGTCCCCATTTCCGTCCCCCTCCCGCCCACTTGTCCCCTTCCCCTCCTCCGTCCCCCGTCACCGACCGCTCCACCGTTCCGACCTCCCGCCCGACACACGTCCCGACACCGAGGGAACCGCACCGCCCATGACGACTCACCACACCCCACCGCCCGAATCCCCCGCCGTCTCCGTCCACGAGGTCCGCAAGCGCTACGGCGACCGCCAGGCCGTGGACGGGATCTCCCTCGACGTGCGTCGTGGCGAGTTCTTCGGCCTGCTCGGCCCCAACGGTGCGGGCAAGACCACCCTCATCGAGATCATCGAGGGCCTGCGCCAGGCAGACTCGGGCACGGTCCAGGTGCTCGGCCACAGCCCCTGGCCCCGCGACACGGCCCTGCTGCCGCGCATCGGCGTCCAGACGCAGGCCTCGGCCTTCTTCGTCCGGCAGTCGGCGCGCGAGCACCTGGCCACCGTCGCCGGGCTCTACCGCAAGGACGCGGCCGCCGCCGACCGCACCCTGGAGACGGTCGGGCTGACCGAGCAGCGCGACGTGATGGTCGAGAACCTCTCGGGCGGGCAGCGCCAGCGGCTCGCCATCGCCTCGGCCCTCGTCCACGACCCCGAGCTGATCTTCCTCGACGAGCCGACGGCCGCGCTCGACCCGCAGGCCCGTCGCGACCTGTGGGAGGTGCTGCGCGCCCTCAAGGGCGAGGGCCGCACCATCGTCTACACCACCCACCACCTCGACGAGGCCGAGGCCCTGTGCGACCGGGTGGCCATCCTGGTCGCCGGCCGCATCGCCGCCCTCGACTCCCCGCACCAACTGGTCAGCGCCGCCGGCGCGCCGGCCCGACTGCTCGTTCCGGCCGGCCGGATCGCGCCGGACGAGGCCGCCGCGCTGCCCGGCGTGGACCGGGTCACCGAACAGGGCGGATCGATGGTGCTGGAAACCTCCGCACCCGGCCGCGTCCTCCAGGCCGTCGACGCCCTGACCGGACTCGACGGGGTGATGACCCGGACGGCGACCCTGGAGGACGTCTACCTGGAACTCACCGGCCACACCACGGGCCACACCACCGCACACACCACGGAGCACCGGGCATGAGCGCATACACGGCACTGACCGCCGCCGGCTACCGGGCCCAGGTCCGGGACAAGGCGACCCTCTTCTTCACCTTCGCCTTCCCCCTCCTCTTCCTCGTCGTCTTCGGCCTGATCTTCAGCGGCCAGGACGTGGAGGAGAGCGGCCGCCCGTACATCTCGTACATCGCGCCCGGCGTGATGTCGTGGGGCGTCGCCAACGCCGCCGTCTTCGGGATCGCCTTCACGCTGATGCAGTGGCGCCGCGACGACCTGCTGCGCCTGATCCGGCTCACGCCCACGCCGCTGACGACCGTCCTGGCCTCGCGGTACGTCCTGGCCCTGGTGGTCGGCGTCGTGCAGGCCATGGTGTTCGTGGCCGTCGCGATGCTGCCCGGCTTCGGACTGGAGCTGGACGGGCGTTGGCCGCTGGTGCTGCCCGCGCTGGTCCTCGGCATCACGGCCTTCATGGCCATCGGGGTGATCGTCGGAACGTACGCCAACACGCCCGAGGCCGTCGCCGCGATCGCCAACTGCATGATGGTGCCGATGGCGTTCCTGTCCGGGTCCTTCCTGCCCCTCGACATGATGCCGTCCTGGCTGCAGGGCGTCTCCCGGGTGCTGCCCCTGCGCTACCTCAACGACGCGGCCACCGGGGCCCTCACCGGCTCGGGCTCGATGTCCGCCATCGGCATCGGCTGCGCCGCGCTGCTCGGCTTCGCCCTGCTGTTCGGGGGCATCGGCCTGAAGACGTTCCGCTGGAGCAACTCGTCATGACGACGACCGAGTTGAGGCCCGTGCGGGCCGAAGCACATGACGGCACCCCCATGGAGACGGCCCGGCGCCACCTGGAAGGGGCCCTGGCGGGCTCCGGCCCGGGGGAGCCTCACGTGGTCACCCTCGGCGTGCACGACGCCCTCGGCCCCCGCGCCGCCGACCCCTTCGCGGCGGTGCGGCCGGGTGCCACCGTCCACCTGACGGCCCGGGCCGTGCTGATCGGCCCGTGGGGCGGCGACGGCTCCGCTCCCGCCTGCGGACAGTGCCTGGCCATGCGCTGGCAGCGGCTGCGCAGCCGGAGCGAGCGGGACGCGCTGGAGACGGGCAGCGGTCCGGTCACCGCCGTCGCCGCGGACTGGCCCCGGCTGTCCCCGTACGCGCTGGACGCCACGTCGGCCCTGCACGCCGCCGTCCACGGCCCCGGCTCCCCCGTCCTCGCCCCCGGCCCGTCGGCCGCCGACCGGGCCCTGCCCCAGGTGTCCCGGCTTGACCTGGAAACCCTCCAGGTGCGGACGTATCCCCTCGCCGCCGACCCGCTCTGCCCCGACTGCGGGCCGGGCGGCGCCGACGGCCCCGCTCCCTTCACGCCCGCCTCCCGGCCCAAACCCGCCCCGGGCGCGCAGCGCCTGCGGAAGGCCTCCTCGTACCCGATGCCGCGGACGGCGTTGGCCAATCCGGTGACCGGCGTGCTCGGCGGGGGGACCTGGATCAACGTCACCTCACCGACGACCGCGCCGGTCGCCGGGAGCGTCTTCATGCGGGGCTACGCCGGGCTGACGGACGTCACCTGGAGCGGTCAGGCCAACAGCTTCGCGGCCAGCCGTGACCTGGCCTTCCTCGAAGGACTGGAGCGGTACGCGGGCACCCACCGGCGCACCGGCGCCTCGGTGCTCACCGCCTCGTACGCGGAGTTGGGCGAGCGGGCGCTGGACCCGGCGGAGTGCGGCCTCTACTCGCCGGAGACCTACCGCGACGACCCGCTGGTCTCGCCCTTCGACCCGGATCGGCCGATCCCCTGGGTGTACGGGCATTCCCTGCGCGACGACCGACCGGTGCTGGTGCCCGCCCGGCTGGCGTACTACAGCGCCGGGCTCGCGTCCGACAACTTCGTCTTCGAGTGCTCCAACGGCTGCGCCATCGGCAGTTGCCTGGAGGAGGCGCTGCTCGGCGCCCTGCTGGAACTGATCGAGCGGGACGCCTTCCTGCTCGCCTGGTACGGCGGACAGCGCCTGACGGAGATCGACCTGGCGTCCGTACCGGGGCCGGCGGTACGGATGATGGTGGACCGGGCGGCCCTCCAGGGGTACGACGTCCACGCCTTCGACAACCGCGTCGACCTGGCGGTCCCCGTGGTGACCGGCCTGGCCGTGCGGCGCGACGGCGGCCCGGGCCTGTACTCCTTCGGCGCGGGCGCGGCGCTGGATCCGGCGACGGCGGTGGAGGCGGCCCTCTCGGAGGTGCTGACGTACATCCCGCACCTGCCGGGCCAGGTCGCCGAACGGCAGGGGGAACTGGAGGCGATGAGCCGGGACTTCGGTCTGGTCAAGCACCTCAAGGACCACGCCCAGCTGTACGGGCTGCCGGCGATGGCCCCGCACGTGCGGACGTACCTGGAACCGACGGGCTTCGCACCGATGGCGGACCTCTACCGGGAGTGGGAATCGGCGCTCCGGCCCGCGGGCGGGGACCTGCGGGATGATCTGCTGCTGTGCGTGGGGCAGTTGACCGGCGCGGGGCACGACGTGATCGTCGTCGACCAGACGACGCCGGAGCAGCGCGCGATGGGGCTGCGGACGGTCTGCGCGGTCGTTCCGGGGTTGCTGCCGATCGACTTCGGCTGGTCGCGCCAACGGGCGCCGTTCATGCCGCGGCTGCGGACGGCCGCCCGGCGGGCCGGCCTGCGGGACTCCGACCTGACGCGGGAGGAGATCCGCCTGGTGCCGCACCCCTTCCCCTGACCGGCCCGACGCCGAATGCCCCGGACCCCCGCCTGCGCGGGGTCCGGGGCATCGGTGTGGCGCTGGGGTCAGGCGCTGCAGGAGGTGGTGCTGGTGGTGGAGGAACACGTCGAGGTGGAGCTGCAGCTCGTGGAACCGGCGAGCACGACCTCGCTGGCGTCCGAGTAGTCCGAGATCTCGAAGGTCTCCGACTCCAGCTCCAGGATCTCGTCGGCGAGCGAGGCCAGAGGCGACTTCTGCATGGGGACTCCTTGGGTAGGCGGTCACCGGGTGGTGTCCGTTGCCTTGGTGCTTCGGCGTGCCTCCAGCAAAGCCGGTCCGACCGTCAAGTCACCTGTCCCCTTCCTGTCACACCGCTGACATGAAGTGTCAGCACCCTGACGTCCGCGGTCGGAGCGGGTGTCCGAGGATAACGGTATGACCGTCACCTCCGCGTACGCCGGACTGCCCGCGCTCCTCAGGCCGCTGACGGCCTTCTACCTGGACCTGCACCGGCATCCCGAGCTGTCGGGCGAGGAGGCCCGTACGGCCGACCGGTTCGCCGGCCGGTTGGAGTCCGACGGGTACGAGACCTTCCGCGGGATCGGCGGTCACGGCGTGGCCGGGGTGCTGCGCCGGGGCGCCGGCCCGACGGTGATGCTGCGCGCGGAACTGGACGCGCTGCCCGTGCGGGAGACGACGGGGCTGCCGTACGCGAGCGAGGGCGAGGTGGCGCACGCCTGCGGGCACGACCTGCACCTGGCCGCGGCCGCCGGTACGGCCTCGCTGCTGGCCGGTCCGGACGCCCCGCGCTGGGAGGGCACCCTGATCGTGGTGGGCCAGCCCGCCGAGGAGACCCTGGAGGGCGCGCGGGCCATGCTCGCGGACGGGCTGTACGAGCGCGTCGGCCGCCCCGACACCGTGCTGGCGCAGCACGCGGCGCCGCTGCCGGCGGGCATGGTCGCGCACGGGTACGGGCCGATGACGGCCGGCAGCGTCACGTTCCGGGTCGTCGTCCACGGACGCGGCGGGCACGCGGGGGCGCCGCACCTGACGGTGGATCCGGTGGTGACGGCCGCGCACCTGGTGACGCGGCTCCAGACGGTGGTGGCGCGCGAGGCGGCCCCCTCCGAGCAGGTGGCCGTCACCGTGGGCTCGTTCCGGGCGGGCGAGCGGGCGAACATCGTGCCCGACCGGGCCGAGCTGGGCATCACGGTGCGGGCGGCCGGGGAGGCGGCGCTCGCCCGGGCGGCCGCGGCGGTGGAGCGGATCGTCCGCGCCGAGTGCGCGGCCTCGGACTGCCCCCGGGAGCCGGAGATCGTCCGTGAGCGCGCCTCGCCCGTCACCCACCCCGATCCGGCGACGACGGCGGCGGTCCGGGACGCCCACACGGCGCGGTTCGGGGCGCAGCGGGTGGCGATGTGGCCGCCGTCGCTCGCGACGGAGGACTTCGGGCTGTTCGGTGACGCCGGACTGGAGGTGCACGGGGCGCGGGGCGTTCGGCTCGCCTACTGGATGCTCGGCTCGATCGGTCCGGCGGCCTGGGCGGCGGCGCCCGGGGAGGGCGCGGCGGGCAAGCTGGCGGCGCTTCCCGCCAACCACGCCCCGGACTTCGCCCCGGACGTCCGTACGGCCCTCCCGGCGGGGGTCACCGCGCTGACGGAGGCCGCGCTGACCGTTCTGGCCCGGGGGGACCGGGCCGGCCGGGACTGATCCGGCCGGGGTCGCGTCCGCGGTGACGGGCCGGGTCCGCCCGGCCGCCGGGCGCACCGACGGCTCCTCAGAAGGGCTTGGTCGGCAGGTACTTCCCGTCCAGGGTGATGACCGCGCGCTCGCCGCCCTCGGGGTCGGCGACCTTCTTGACGTCCAGCCGGAAGTTGATGGCGCTGATGATGCCGTCGCCGAACTCCTCGTGGACCAGGGCCTTGAGGGTGGAGCCGTAGACCTGGAGCATCTCGTGGAAGCGGTAGACGGTCGGGTCGGTGGGCAGGGCGCCGGGCACCCCGCCGCGCGTGGGGATGGTCTGCAACCACAGGGCGGCGTCGTCGTCCAGGCCGAGGAGTTCGGCGACGGCCCGGGCCGCGGGGGCGGGCAGCGGGTGCTGGCCGAGGACGGCTGCCGTGACGAAGGCCACGGACAGCCCGGTGACATCGGCGATCTGCCGCCACGTCAGGTTCTTGCGGATCTTGGCTTCGACGGCCGTCTCGGCGAGGCGGCTGCGGACGGTGTTGTCGAACTGGGCGTGCGGCATGGGAAGGGGTGTCCTTTCGACGGGGGCGGTCGCGGCGACGGTGCCGCGCTCTCTCCCGAGGCGGGATGCGACGGGCGTCGCGGGCGGGACGATCGGGTAGGGCGGGTCGAGCGGGTCGGGCGGGGGTGGTCGAGCGGGTCGGGCGGGAGACTCAGGCGGCCACCGGGTCGAGCTGTTCGACGGCGCCCGTGGGGATGTCGTAGACCCATCCGCGCAGGGTGAGGGTGCCCGCCGCGAGGGCGCGGGCGACCGAGGGGTGGGTGGCCAGGTTCGCGAGCTGGGCGCGCACGTTCTCCCGTACGAGGGAGTCGAGCCCGCCCGAGCTGCGGGCCAGGGAGGCGTCGGCGTGCCGGAGCCAGCCCGCGACGGCCGGTGCGGCGCTGAGGTCGTGCCGCTCGGCGAGGGCGGTCATGGCTCCGCAGGCGGAGTGCCCGCACACCACGGCTTCGGTGACGCTGAGGACGGAGACCGCGTATTCGATGCCGGCCGCGACCCCGTCCGGGAACGGGGTGTGGGCGGGTACGAGGTTGCCCGCGGTGCGGATGACGAAGAGCTCACCCGGCTCGCTCTGGGTGATCAGTTCCGGCACCACACGGGCGTCGGAGCATCCGATGAACAGGGCGGGCGGGCGGTGGGTGTGCGCCAGGTCGGCGAAGAGCTCGGCCTTGGCGGGGAAGACGTCGCGCCGGAAACGGGCGGCGCCCTCGATGAGATCGTGCATGGTCACTCCCTCCGTACTGGGATCCACCCCGTGGGGCTGACGCGTTCCACCATGCATGAGCTGCGGTCATAGTGTCCAAGACGTAGATCGCATGCACCCCATCGATGGCATCTATAGTTGGTTCCATGGCTCCGGAACTGCGTCACCTGCGCTACCTGCTCGCGGTCGCCGAGCACCACAGCTTCACCCGCGCCGCCGAGGAGCTGCGGATTTCCCAACCCACCCTGTCCCAGCAGATCAAACAGCTGGAGAGCGCCGTGGGTGTGCGGCTGCTCGACCGCGGTGGCCGTACGGTGCGCCTCACCGACGCGGGCGAGGCCTACGCGCACCACGCGCGCCGCGCGCTGCGGGACCTGGCGGCGGCGGAGCGCGCCGTCCACGACGTCGCCGACCTGTCCCGCGGCCACCTGCGGCTGGCGATGACGCCCACCTTCACCGCGTACCTGCTGGGCCCGCTGCTGGCGGCCCTCCACGAGGCCCACCCGGCCGTCACCGTGGACGTGCGGGAGATGCCGCAGGACCGCATCGAGGCCGGGCTGCTGGCGGACTCCCTCGACCTCGGCATCGCCTTCGCGGGCCCCCACCCGCCCGGCATCGCCGCCGCGCCGCTCCACACGGAGACCCTGGGCCTCGTCGTCGCCGGCTCCTCCCCCGACCGACCGACGGCCCCGCTGCCCGTCGCGGAGCTGGCCGGGCTGCGACTGGCCCTGCTCAGCGGGGACTTCGCCACCCGGACGCACATCGACGCGTACCTCGCCGCGCACCGGGTCCGGCCGCGGATCGCGGTCGAGACGGATTCCGTCCAAGCCCTGACCGAGCTGGTGCGGCGGACCGGGCTGGCCACCGTCCTGCCGGACGCCATCACGGACGACCATCCCGGGCTGACCCCGATCCCGCTGGTGCCGGCCCTGCCACCGCGCACCGTCACCCTGTTGCGGCGCGAGGGCGGCTATCTGAGCGCCGCCGCCCGCGTCTTCACCGCCCTGACCCGGGAGGTGGTCCTGGCCCGCGGCTACGCCCCGGCGCGGGACGCGGCCGACGGGGTGTGACGCGGCGTCAGTCGAGCCCGTACCGGCGTACCGACTCCTCCTGTTGCGCCAGCCGGTGCATCGCCTTGAGGGCGGGGTCGAAGAGCACGGCGGAGGCCACGGCGGCCTCCGCCATGTCCGCGTCCGAGGCACGGGTGTCGATGTAGTCCAGGTCCCTGACGGCCACTTCGTGCATGAGCCGGGCGTACGGGGCCATCCGCTCGGCGTCCCAGGAGTAGCCCAGCCGCAGCAGCGAGGCGACCGCCACGACAAGCGAACGGTGGTCCGGCGAGAGGTCGGCGAGTTCGCGGGCGGTGGACCAGCCCAACGTCTCCAGCAGCCGGTCGACCTCGCGGCGCGCGGTGACGACGGCCTCGTCCGACTCGTCGGGTTCGGGAACCTGCGGGAGCGCCCACAGGGCCGCCCCCATCCGCATGGTGCGACCCAGGGACTCGTCATCGATGTGTCGGAGCACTTCCCGCGCCCCGGCCACCGATACCTGGCCGACCTGGATGAGCGTGCGGACCAGGCGCAGCCGGTCCAGATGGCCCTCGTCGTAGTCGGCCGTCGTCGCCGCGACCCGGCGGCCGGGACTCAACAGCCCCTCCCGAAGGTAGTACTTGATCGTCGCGGTGGACACACCACTGCGCTCGCTCAGTTCGGCCAGCCGCACCCTTGTGCCTTTCCTTGGAGAGCGCCACTATCTAACCACCAGCGCGTGGACGGTGCCGCCATCCAACCCTGTCACCGCCCACCCGGACCACCGGAGGTCGCGTGTTCGCCAAGCCGATTCCCGGCCGCACCACCGCCGCCCACGAGGGCGACGCCGTGGTGCTGCTGATCGGGATGCGCATCAACCACTTCTGGGCGGCGCACCATTGGGTGCCGGTGCTCGCGGCCATGCCCCGGATGCTCCGCGAGCTGAGGCGCGACCGCGGTCGCGGCCTGCTGGGCCACGTGCTGCTGACGGCGTCGCCCCGCACGTACTACGTGGTCCAGTACTGGGAATCCCAGGAGAAGTTGTACGCCTACGCCACCGCGCCGGACGCCCTCCACCACCGGGTGTGGGCGGCCGTCAACCGCAAGGAGCGCGCGGGCAAGGTGCGCGGACACGTGGGCATTTGGCACGAGGCCTACGTCTCGCCCGAGGGCTCGTACGAATCGATCTACGCGGACATGCCGCCCTTCGGGCTGGGAGCGGCCACCGGGGTGCTCCCCGTCGAGCGCCGCGGCCGCCGCGCCGCCGACCGCTTCGCCCACCGCGGCACCACCGACCCGGCCGACCCGGCCGACCCGGCCGACCCGGCCGGACCGGCCGGACCGTACGCCGGTCGGTGAGCCGCTGCCGCGGGTCCGCGCCGCGGGCCGGTCGGCCGGCCGGTCGGTCGGTCGGTCGGTCGGTCGGTCAGCCCACGATCGGGGAGACGGCCACGCAACCGCCGGCCGTCACGAGGCCCTGCCCGGTCTGCTCGGCGATGACCTTGCCCTTGTAGGTGATCCGGCAGGTCACCTGTCCGCCCGTCACGTCAGCCGCGACCGGCACCACCGACGCCGGCATGATGCCGCGGAGGGTGACCGTCTTCGTCCAGGGCAGCGCGGGGGCGGACACCGTCTCCGCCTTCGGCGCGCCGGCGGTGCCACCGCCCGCGGAGAACTCGATGGAGTCCACACCCTTGCCGGTGACCTCGTACGTCACCTCGTAGGTCTCGTCCACGGCCTTGTCGACCTGGTCGACGGCGTCGGCGGCGGAGCAGGCGGTGGCACCCAGGAGGAGCGCGGCGGCCAGGAGGGAGGTACGGACGGGGCGGAGCATGGGTACGGGGTCCTTTGCGATAAACCGGTGATCAACCCGTACGGAATCGTAAAGACCCGGCAAAGTCAAACGGGATCCTCCGGCAGCGGACGGGCCTCGACCCGCCGCAGCGGCGCCTGCTGGCCGCCCGACGCCAGCATCCGGACCTCGCCCCGGTCGCTGATCTCGGCGCGCACGATGCCGGTCGCGTCCGTGTAGACCGGATGACCGCCGGGGCCCTTCGCCCCGGTGCGGTCCACGACGACGACGTCCTGGCCGGTCCCGTCGTGATCGGGAAACACCAGCTCGTACCGTTCCGCGCTCATCCACTCACTCCCGTCGCCGCCGGCCCTCCCATGCTGGCGGCCGGCTCCGGGCTCCGCACGGTGTGATGGGCCACGCGGGCGCCGCCCCCCACGGCGACCCGACGGGCGCCGTGGAGCGGCCGACCGGGGCCGGCGCGGCACGGGGGTGCGGGCCGAGGGCGTGCGGGTCAAGGTGGGGAAGAAGAAGTCCGGGCCCGGGAGGCGTTCGAGGCACTGGACAGGACCGGCCGCCACCAGCTGATCCTGCCCCTGCTCCAGGCCCTCACCCCGCGGGCGAGGCGGGCCCGCCTCGCCCGGGTCCTGCGCTCCCTGACGGACGGCGCGGGATCCCCATGACCCCGCGCCGGTGGGGCGTCACACCCGGTCGGGTCCCGGCGGGGTCAGACCGCGGAGCTTGTCCGGGTTCATCTGCAGACGGAGGTTGCGGATCCGGCCGTCCTCCAGGTCGAAGGTGGCGGCACCCATGGGGGCGTCGCCGGCGAGGACGAGCAGACCCAGTTCGCCGTTGACCAGGGTCGGGACGGTGCTGATGGGGACCGCGGTGGGCTTCGCCAGCACGCCCAGCAGCCAGCGCGCCACCCGGTCGGGCCCGTGCAGCGGACGGAGCGCGGCACGGACCTTGCCGCCGCCGTCGGACCACGCGGTGATGTCGGGGGCGAGCATTTCCATGACGTCGTTCAGGTCGCCGCCGGCGCAGGCGCTCAAGAAGCGCTCCGTGATCCGTTCGCGCTCCGCCGTGTCCGTGTCGTAGCGGGGGCGACCGGCCCGGACGTGCTTGCGGGCACGGTGGGAGATCTGCCGGACCGTCGGCTCCGGGCGCTCCAGCACCTCGGCGATCTCCCCGTGGGAGTAGCCGAACACCTCGCGCAGGACGAACACCGCGCGCTCCACGGGCGCGAGGGTCTCCAGGACGACCAGCATCGCCGTCGACACGCTCTCGGCGAGTTCCTGTCCCTGCGCGGCGTCCGGCTCCGTCAGCAGGGGCTCGGGGAGCCAGGGGCCGACGTACTCCTCCCGGACGGCACGGGCGGAGGTCAGCCGGTTCAGGGACAGGTTCGTCACGGTGCGCACCAGGTACGCCTTGGGGTGGCGGACGTCCGAGCGGTCGGCCTTGTTCCACGTCAACCACGCGTCCTGGACGATGTCCTCGGCGTCGGCGACGCTGCCCAGCATCCGGTAGGCGGTGGCGAACAGGAGCCTGCGGTTCTCGGCGAAGGCGTCCTGGTCGGTCGGGGATTCGGTCACCGGGCGATTGTGCCCGCACGTCCTCCCACCGGCAACAACGGTCCCCCTCGCACTCGCACTCCGCCCCGCGGCCCTCAGGCCCGCACTCGCACTCCGCCCCGCGGCCCTCAGGCCCGCAGTCGCACCAGCGCGGCGCGGCCCGTGGTGCGCACGAGGGCGGTGAGGGGGCCGTCGGTCAGGAGCGCGTCGTACGGGGCGAGTCGGGAGGGCGGGCCGGCCTGCTCGTCCGTGCGGTCCACGGTCGCCGGGCCGTCCAGGGCGACGACGAGGACACTCTCCCCGGGTGCCACGGTGAGCTCGAACTCGCCGCGCACGACGGCGGTCAGGGCTTCGGCACGGTCCCGCCGGTACATCACGTTGAAGTTCACGACGGGGCCGTCGAGGAGCCGGCAGTGGGTGGGACGGTCGCCGGGGAAGTGCCGCGGTGCCCAGCGCTCGTCCACGAGGCGGTGTTCGCCCTCGACGGTGAGGTCCATGCCCGCGCCCTCGGCGAGGGTGAGCGTCCGGTCGACGCCGGGGAAGACGGAGAAGGGCCCGTCGGCATCCACCTCGGCGAGGCTGACGCGCCAGGCGAAGTCTCCCGTCCCGGACGGCGCGGGCCGTGCGGCGATCTCGCGGGTGACTCCCCCGCCGTTCTTCCAGGGCACGGCCGTACGGTCGGCGGCGCGCAGGATCCTGAGGCCGGCGGGGGTGGTCACGAGGGGGTTCCTTCCTTCGGGCGGGGCGCGTTCAGCGCAGGATGCCGGCCTGCCGGGCGGCGCGGAGCCATGACGGGAACTCGGACAGCAGCCGGTCGTACAGCTCCGGGTCGGAGACCTTGTCGATGTCGTCGACGGCGAAGAAGCCGACGTTGTCGACGCGGCGGCCGGCCATGGTGTCGAAGCGTTCCAGCACACCGAATCCGGCCCGGCCGAGGCCGACGAACTGCCAGAACACGGGCTCCTCGACGGCCGCGCGCAGTTCCCGTTCGATCTCGTCGTTGCGGTAGACGCCGCCGTCGGAGAAGAACAGCACCAGCGTCGGGACGGACGGCGACTGGGTGCGGGCGAAGGCCCGCACCTCGGCGATGACCTTCTGTTCCTCGTTCTGGAAGCCGACCGCGCGCATGTCGACCTGGCCGGGCTGGAGTCCCTTCGGCGGCTTCTTGCGGCCGAAGAGACTCATCTGGCCCACGCGCACGTGCAGGCGCAGCCAATCCGGCAGGTCGCCGATCGCCAGGTCGGGCAACCGCGCCGGGTTCGTGGCGAAGGTCCACGCCTGCATCTCGCCGTCGTCGTCGAGTTGGGCCGCGACGGCCGCCATCCGTTCCACGACGTTCGCCACGGTGCCCCGCGAGTAGAGGGCGCTCATCGACCCGGACGCGTCGAGGACCAGGATCACCCGGGCGGTCACCCCGGTGGCGCCGGCCTTGCTCAGGCTGACGGCGACCTGCTGCTTGCGCAGCGAGAGCCGCTTGCGCATGTCGACGGGCAGCCACTCCTCCCCCTTGACCAGCCGGACGGCGGCCTCGGTGGGCGGTCCGCCGGGCAGGGTGGGCGGTCCTGTGGGCGCGGCCGGCGCGGCGGGCGCGTACGGGGACCGGGCCGGGGTGGGAGCCGGCGCGGGCCGGTGCACCGGGGCGGGTGCGGGTGCCACCGCGGCGGGCGGCTCGTCGTCCACGGTGATCCCGAAATCGGTGGCCAGGCCCGCGAGGCCGCTCGCGTAGCCCTGCCCGACCGCCCGGAACTTCCACGCGCCGGCCCGGCGGTAGAGCTCGCCGCTGACGAACGCGGTCTCGGGCCCGGCGGTCATGTCGAAGCGGGCCAGCTCGGCTCCGGAGGCCGCGTCGAGCAGCCTCAGGTGCAGCCCGGGGACCTGCCCGAACACGCCGCCGTCGGCGGAGGCGCACAGGGCGATGCGCTCGATGTCGCCCTCCAGGGCGGTCAGGTCCACCTCCAGGGCGTCCGCGCCGGGTTGCTTGCCGAGGTGTCGGACGGTTCCCGAGGAGTGTCTCGGCTGGTTGTAGAAGACGAAGTCGCCGTCGGTACGGACGCGCCCGCTGCCGGTCAACAGCAGCGCCGACGCGTCGACGTCCGGTACGCCGGGTCCGGCGGACCAGCCGAGGACGGCGCGGACGGAGGGTGCCGCGACGGGCAGGTTGGCGCCTTTGCTCAGTGTCGTCACGACGGACAGTCTGCCCGCAGGGTGCCCCTCCAGGTAGCGGTAGGGGCTCAGGAGGCCCGTCGGGTGGTGTGCGGGAGCGAGATCCGGGCCGGCCGCTCGCGCGCCTCGCCCGCGCCGGCCGGGGCGTCGGTGTCGAGGAGACGGACCTCCAGCGGTGAACTCCCGGTGGGCCCGCCGGAGGTGGCGCGCAGCCGGTACCGCTCGGTGCGCACCGCGTCCCGGTCGAGGGGCGAGCCGCCCTCGTACAGGTGGTACGGCCGGAAGTCGTTGGCAATGCGCAGGTCCGCGGGGCTCCAGCGGCCCGTCGCCGGGTCCCGGTGTTCGAGCACGACGGATCGGTCCGGGCCGGGGCGGTCGCCGGGGGACGGGCCGAAGGCCTCCATCTGGAACGTGAGCAACAGGCGTGCGTACGACCGGGTGTTGCCGTTGCGCAGGGTCAGCGTGAACTCCTGGGCCGGGCCGCCCCGTACGAGGCGGATCCGGCCGCCCGGCGTGTCGACGGACATGGTCAGGCGGGTGGCGGGGACCGGCGAGGGGGCGGCTGCCGGGCTCGTCGTCACGGCACCGCCGCCGGGCGGACGCGGTGCCGGCGACGCGGTGACCGCGACAGTGGCGGGAGCGGAAGGGCCGGTGGTGACGGCCGCCGTGGCGGAGGGGGACGGTGACCCGGTCGACGCAGGGCCGGTGGTGCCCGCCGACGGGGCCGGGGCGGAGGTGGTCTGCGTCGTCGCCGATTCGGCGCAACCCACCAGCAGCACGGGCAGCAACACGAGCGAGGTCGCGAGGAGACGGGGTGCGACGTGCATGGCTGCCTCCTACGGGCTCCGGGTGCGGGAGAACGTAGCAAGGGGGCGGGGTGCTTGCGCAGGTCGGGGCGGTGACGCTTCGGTCACGGTACGGACAGCGACGAGCCGGGGGGCCCCCCCCCAGGGGGGGGGCCCCCGCCCCACGGCCCCGCCGCCCCCGCGGCACGCCGGGAACCAGGGAGACCCCCCCCCGCCCCACAG
>NZ_JBHVPG010000026.1:0-41869 GCF_042887545.1 Streptomyces sp. NPDC057939 | reverse complement strand
TCCCGGTACGGACCGCGACGCGCGGGGGGCCCGCACCGATGGTGCGGGCCCCCGGCCCTCGTGCCGCGCGTCCCGGAGGTCAGGCGGGAACGATGTTCTCCGCCTGCGGGCCCTTCTGGCCCTGCGTGACGTCGAAGTTGACCTTCTGGCCTTCCTGGAGCTCACGGAAGCCCTGGGTGGCGATGTTCGAGTAGTGGGCGAACACGTCGGCGCCGCCGCCGTCCTGCTCGATGAAGCCGAAACCCTTTTCCGCGTTGAACCACTTCACGGTGCCGGATGCCATTTGGATTCTCCTTCGGGGCTGTGCCGGGGGCCGCACCGTGCGGACACCGGAGTCGACGTGATGTTTGACCCGTCCGAAAAGCATCCGGAAATAAAAAGTGCGCCCCCCGGCAATCCGGAAGGAGCACTTGAAATATTTGGGAACCACACCCGCAACTGGACTGCACCGTAGCACAGAGAGCCCTGGTGAAAGCGGAGAGTTACCACGTCCGGAGTACGCCGTCGGGCTCAGGCGCGGAATTCTTCGCTGCGGGTCGGGGAGGCCTCGGCCAGTGCGGTGGCGACGTCGTCGGCCCCCGCGCGCAGTCCGTAGACGGGGGTGTTGGGCTGCTGGCGCCAGGAGTCGTCGATCCCGCCGGCGTCGACGGTGTCGAAACCGAGTTCGTCGATGAGGTTCCGGACGGTCTTCTTGGCGTCGTCGTCGTCCCCGGCGACGGGCAGGGCGATGCGCTCGGGGTCGCCGGCGGGCCGGGGCCGCGCGAGGAGGTCCTCGGCGTAGGTCCCGTTGAAGGCCTTGATGACGGGGTGGCCGAGGTGCCCCTCGGTCCAGCGGCTCTCGGTCAGGCCGTCGTCCTCGATGGCCGCGATGCGGCCGTCGCGCTGCTTCGGGTAGTAGTTGCCGGTGTCGATGACGACGAAGCCCTCGGCTGCTCCGGCGAAGAGGCCGGACGGCAGGTCGGGCACGTTCTTGAGGGGGACGGTGACCACCACGACCTCGGCGTCGCGGGCCGCCTCGGCGACGGTGACCGGGGTGGCGCCGGTCTCCTCGGCCAGGGCGGTCAGCGTCTCGGGACCGCGGGAGTTCGCGACGGCGACGTGGTGCCCAAGGGTGGTGAGCCTGCGGGTGAGATTGCCGCCGATGTTGCCGGCGCCGATGATGCCGATCTTCATGAGCTCTCCAGTGCGTACCGGTTCCAATATGACGTCCGTTCGAACCGCGCGGGGATCCCGCGCATTCCTCCCGGGCGGCCTTCCTTTTCCCCGCATCGCCCGAACGAGCGAATTTCGGCCATTTCCCCGGCGGCACGAACCGACGGGTGCGAGTGCCCGTCATCAAGGACAGTGCGGTGACCGCATCGGCACGCACCCGGCACGGGGAAAGGCACCGACCATGTCCATGCTTTCGAAGAAGCGCGTCACTTCCGTCGCCGTCGCCGCCACCGCGGGCGCGGCCGCCCTGGTGTTCGCGGTCGCCACCGGTACGTCGGCGACCGCATCGGCACCCCAGTCCGTCTCGGGCAGCCCGGAGGGGGCCTTCACCCGGATCGCCGACTTCTACGGCTCGTACATCGACGCGGTGTACGAGGGCGACGGGAGGACGGCCGACCAGCTGCGCGCCTTCTACCTCTCCGAGCCCCTCCAGCAGGAGTTGAAGCGGTGGGAGGACGCCAACCACGCCAACGGCGTGCTGCGCGCGCAGAACGTGCCGGCCCGCTGGAAGGTCACGTCCACGGGCAGCGGGACGGGCAAGACCAACGCGACGGTCAGCCTCACCTGGGGCAGCGATACCACCGAGATCCACGTCCGGGCCGACCTGAGGACGAAGAAGATCGTCTCCATCGAGGACTGACCCGACCGCGGGCGACCGAACCGACGGCGGGCGGCCGAACCGCCCACATGTCACAGGACGACAGTGGGGCCCGCCGACGGCGGGCCCCACTGTCGCGCGCCGGGCCCGGGGCCCGGCGGAGGTTACGCGCCGCTCGCGTCGAGCATGCCCTCGCGCTCCACGATCTTCACGCGCTCGCGGCCCTCGGCCTCGCCGAGCGCCTTCTCGGCCGCGTCCAGCCTGTACCAGCCCTCCCAGGTGGTGAAGCGGACCTGGCGCTCCGTCAGGAAGGTCTCCACCGCTGCCGGTTCGGGCGTGGACGGGGTGAGCAGCCGGCCTTCCGCGTGGTCGACCAGCAGGTTGGCGACGGTCTCGTTCGCATCACCCTTGGTGTGGCCGATCAGGCCGATCGGGCCGCGTCGGATCCAGCCGGTCACGTACGTCGAGGCGAGGTGGGCGCCGTTCTCGATGACCCGGCCGCCCTCGTCGGGGACGGTGCCCGACTCGACGTCCCAGGGGAGCTTGGGGAGCTCGTCCGAGAGGTAGCCGACCGCGCGGTACACCGACTGGACGTCCCAGGTGGTGAACTCGCCGGTGCCCTTGACGTTGCCGGTGCCGTCGAGCTCGGTGCGCTCGGTGCGCAGGCCCACGACCTTGCCGTCCTCGCCGACGATCTCGGCGGGGGACTCGAAGAAGTGCAGGAAGAGCTTGTGCGGGCGGTCGCCGATGTCGCGGATCGCCCAGTTCTCCAGGGTCTTGGCGACCATGTCCGCCTGCTTGTTGCCGCGGCGGGTGGTGATCGAGCCCTCGTCGTAGTCGATGTCCTCGGGGTTGACGATGACCTCGATGTTGGGCGAGTGGTCGAGCTCGCGCAGCTCCATCGGGCTGAACTTGGCCTGCGCCGGGCCGCGGCGGCCGAAGACGTGGACCTCGAGGGCCTTGTTGGCCTTCAGGCCGTCGTACACGTTGGCCGGGATCTCGGTGGGCAGCAGCTCGTCGGCGGTCTTCGCGAGGATGCGGGCCACGTCGAGGGCGACGTTGCCGACGCCGAGGACGGCGACCTTCTCGGCCTCGAGCGGCCAGGTGCGCGGGACGTCGGGGTGGCCGTCGTACCAGGAGACGAAGTCCGCCGCGCCGTAGGAGCCATCGAGCTCGACGCCCGGGATGCTCAGGGCGCGGTCGGCGGTGGCACCGGTGGAGAAGATCACCGCGTCGTAGAACGAGTGCAGTTCGTCGAGCGAGATGTCGTTCGGGTAGTCGACGTTGCCGAACAGGCGGACCTGGGGCTTGTCGAGCACCTGGTGCAGGGCGGTGATGATGCCCTTGATGCGGGGGTGGTCGGGTGCCACTCCGTAGCGGATGAGGCCGAAGGGCGCCGGCATCCGCTCGAAGATGTCGATGGACACGCCGGGAGCGGCAGCCGCCTCGGACTTCAGCAGCGCGTCGGCGGCGTAGATGCCGGCGGGGCCGGCACCGACGATTGCTACCCGCAGGGAGCGAGGCATGACTGGGTTCCCTTCGACCGAAAATCAGACTGATCAAGGCAAACCCTAAACTAAGGCCACCCTAACCCAACACCCGCCCCCGGTTTATGACCCCATAAGCCGGGCCTATGGCTTACCAAAGTCTGACTTTGGGCTGACGGTGCCGTCGACGACGGCACCGGTTCGGAGCACGGCGATGCCCAGGGGGCGGTTGCCCGCGGGGAGCCGTCGGGACTCCCCCGTGTCCAGGTCGACGACGGTGATGCCGTTCCAGTGGCCGTCACGGGTGAAGCCGCCGGTCACGTAGGCGGTCCTCCCGTCGCGGGAGACGGCCACGTCCTCGTGCGGGCCCCGCAGCGGGTGGACCCGCTCGGTCCCGTCCGGGGAGCGGACCGTGAGGGAGGGGCCCCGCCCCTCGGACGGATCGACCGCTCCCGTGCCGACGACCAGGAGACGGCCGTCCGGGGTGACCGCGGCCCCGTGCTGGTGGGTGTCGGCCGTCATGGGCTCGACGGTGACGCGACCGGTCCGGGGATCGACCACGGCCAACCGCTCCCCCTCGAAGGGGAGCAGCAACATGCCGTCCGTCGGGCGGACCGCGGTGTAGTGCGGCTTCAACCACGCCCCGAGGCCGCCCTCGGTGCCGTACGGTGCCACCTCGATCCGGCGTGGCCGCAGCGAGCCCGTATCGACGACGGTGACGTCGAAGGAGTCGTGGTTGGTGACGTAGACGGCGCCGCCGTCACCGGAGACGTCCACGTCGAAGGGCCGGCGGCCGACCGGGACGGCCGCGGTGACCGCGCCCGCGGCGGTGTCCACGACCTCCATGACGCCCGGGCCGCCGGGCACGTTGACCCCCACGTACGCGTGCGCGCCGTCCGGGGAGAGCGCGATGCCCATGCCGCCGCCGCGGTACTCGCCGTCCCTGACCGGGCCGGTGTCGGTCCGGTACGGGATCAGCGCGGTCCGGGTGCGGGCCCGGGTGTCGACGACGGCGACGCCCTCGGCGGTGGCCACCCAGGCCCGGCCGTCCGCCCCGACGGCCAGGCCGTACGGGGCCCGGCCGACGGGGACGGAGGCGATCGGGCCGCGCGCGGGGTCCACGAAGGTGACGCTGCCCGCGCCGAAGTCCGCCACGAGGAGGGTGCCCGCCGGCGTCGGGGACGCGGCGGGGAGCGGGGCCGACACCGGGGCCGGCGGTGCCGTCCGGCCGGGGTCCAGGCCGGGGTCCGCGCCGGCGCACGCGCCGAGCAACAGGGCCGCGCCGAGCACGGTGAGGACCGTACGGGGTGTGCGTGCGGGGCGCCTCACCGGCCGGCCCCCGGCTCCGGCCGCGGCCGGGTGTCCGGCGCGGCGGCCGCGGCGAGGAGGCGGGCCATGCCGTCGAAGCCGCGCCGGACGGCGTGCTGGTGGGCGGTGACCCCGGCCAGGTCGGCCAGGGCGGGGTCCGCGCCCGCCGTGAGCAACAACCGGACGATCTCCTCGTGGCGCGGGCCTCCGTCGCCGAGGATGACCGCCTCCAGCAGGGCCGTCCAGCCGAGCCGGTTGACGTGGTTCACGTCGATGGCGGTCTCCGCCAGCAGGGCCCGGACGTAGCCGGTGTGGCCGCGTTCGGCGGCCGGGATGAGGGAGATGCCGCCGAAGCGGTTGAGCTGCTTCAGGTCGGGGTCCGCCGTCAGCAGCAGCCGCATCATGCGCACGCTGCCGGTGACGCCGGTGACCAGCCAGGGGCTGTCCGCGCGGGCGTCGGCCGCGTCCGGATCGGCCCCGGCCGCGAGCAGCGGGCGGGCCGCTTCGAGGTGGTCGCCGATCACGGCGAGGAGCAGCGCGGTGCGCAGTTGGTCGTCTCGCGCGTCCACGGCGGCTCCGGCGGCGAGGGCGGCGCTCACCGCGGCCCCGTCGCCGCGGGCGGCGGCGTCCAGCAACGTTCGGTCGTGCGGGTTCATGGTGTCCTTCCGGCTCCGGGGCGGGAGGTGCTCGTGCCCGTCCCCGGTTCCATGCTGGTCCCGCTCCACCGCTGCGACGGTCCGCCCGGTGGAGGCGGCCTCCCCGCTCTCCGGTGGACCCCAGGGTCATCCGATCGGTCGATGCGCCGCCGGGCGGCTCAGGCCTCGTACTCGGTGAGGTCGATGCTGTGGAGGGAGAGCAGCGCCCCGGACTCGGGGTGGTTGAGGGTTCCGTCCTCGGCCATGCCGAGCTTGCGGATCACGTTCTCCGAGTCCTCGTTGCCCGCGCGGTTGACGCAGATCACCCGGTCGAGACCGCGGTCCTGGAGGGCGAATTCGAGGGTGGCCTGGGCTGCCTCGGAGGCGTAGCCCTGGCCCCAGTAGGAGCGTCCGAGGCGCCAGGTGATCTCGACGGCGGGCATCACCTGGGGCAGGTGTTCGGGAACGGACAGGCCGACGGCCCCGATCAGTTCGCCGGAGGCGAGGAGCTCGACGGCGAAGAGACCGAAGCCCTCCTCGTCCCACTCGTCCTCCCAGCGCTCGATGGCTTCGGCGGTCGCGTCCAGGTCGAGGGTGGAGCCGTCGTCGATCCAGCGCATCACCTCCGGGTCGGCGTGGATCTCCGAAAGGGGGACGAGGTCGTCGTCGCTCCAGCGGCGCAGGATGAGGCGGGGGGTACGGATCTCGGTCATGCCCACATCCTGCCGAACGCGGCCGACCAGCGGTAATCGGGTCCTTCATTGCGGCCGTATTGCGGGTTCGTGGCCATCCGCGGGTGTTCTCCCGCGGGCCCGTGCGGGGTCCTACGGTGCGTGGGGAAACCGTCACGAAGGAGTGTCCCGCCCATGTCCCTCGACGTCTCGGACGAGAGCCGGTACGACCGTACGCGCCTGCGGCAGTGGGCGCGCGGACGCGCCCGTTCCGCCGGAGTGGACCGCCGTCACCTGCTGAAGCTGTTCGCCGCCGGTGCCGCCGCCGCGGGACCGCTCGGACTCGGGGCCGGAGCGGGTACGGCCGGGGCCGCCGAGGCCTCGGGGGCGGCGGGGGCGGCGGCGCCGGGCATCGTCAAGGCCTTGCCGCCCGAGCTGTTCACCGTACGGGGCACCAACGCCGAGACGAACTTCGCGGCCCTTCGGGGTACCGGGCCGCTCACCCCCATCGACCGTTTCTTCGTCCGCAACCACACCTCCACGCCCCGGCCGGCGGCGCGTGACTGGACGTTGCGGGTGTGGGGCGACGGCCTCGCCGGCGGGCCGGTGGAGTTCTCGTACGAGCGGCTGCGCGCGCTCCCGGCGGTCGAGCGGACCCTGTTCATCGAGTGCGCGGGAAACGGCCGGAGCTTCTACACCAGCCAGCAGGGTCGGCCGGTCAGCGGCACGGCATGGACGCTCGGCGCGATCGGGGTCGCGCACTGGCGGGGCGCGCGGCTGTCCGACGTCCTGCGGCGGGCCGGCATACGCCGGGACGCGGTCGACGTCCTGCCGCGCGGGCTGGACGACGAGGTGGTGACGAACGGGGTGAACCTCGGGCGGGTGCGGCGGCCGCTGCCCGTCCCGAAGGCGCTGGACGACGTGATCCTCGCGTACGAGATGAACGGGCAGCCGTTGCCCGCGGACCACGGGGCACCCGTGCGCGTCGTGGTGCCGAACTGGATCGGGATCTCCTCGATCAAATGGGTCGGGGACATCGAGGTCAGCAGCACCCCGCTCTACACCCCGTGGAACACGGACCTGTACCGGCTGTTCGGGCCGGAGCACCCAGCGGAGGGCAGTGCCCCGCTGACCCGGCAGACCCTCAAGAGCGCCTTCGAGCTGGAGCTCGGCGCGAGCGTCCCGGTCCACCGGACGCGGCTGCTGACCGGGCGGTCCTGGTCGGGCGCCGCACCCGTGCACCGGGTGGAGGTGAGCACGGACGGCGGGATCCGCTGGCAGCGCGCCCGGCTGCACGACACCCCGCGCCGGGGCAGTTGGGTCCGCTGGTCGGTGCCGTGGACCCCGCGCACCGCGGGGCCGACGGCCCTGCTGGCCCGGGCGACGGACGCCACGGGCCGTACGCAGCCCGCGACGGCGGTCCACAACACGCAGGGGTACCTGTTCGACGCGGTGGTGCGCCACCCCGTGACGGTGGTCTGACCGGGGCCCGGCCGGCGGGCCGGTCAGGGCCGGTGGAAGCGCACCTCCGGGGCGTCGGCTGCCGGGCCGTCGAGGACCGGCCGGGGCCGGCCCTTGAGGTGCTGGTCGAAGAAGGCGCCGACGTACCGCCGGGTCAGCTCGACCGACCGGGCGCCGGGCAGCGGCGTCCCGGGGTCGGGGATGCCCAGCTCGTCGCCGAGGTGGGGGAAGTCGGTGAAGGTGAAGTGGCCCGAGTCGGCGAAGGTGATCCAGCGCTTCCAGCCGTCGAGCAGGGGCCAGTCCCGGTCCCAGGTGGAGTCCTTGCCGGGTGTCCGGTCCGCCTTGCCGATCAACATGAAGGGCCGACCGCCGAGCCCGGTGGCGGGTACGGGTGTCGCCAGGCCGCCGTCCATGTCGACACCGGCCCGGACCCGGCCGTCGGCCGCCATGGCCGCCGCAGCGGAGGCGCCGCCGATGGAGTGACCGGCCATGGCGATGCGGTGCGGGTCGATCAGCCCGGCGCGGTGCCAGGCCGGGTCGCGTCCGGTGAGCCGGTCCAGCAGGAAGGACACGTCACGGGCGCGGCCGTCGCTGACCGCCTTGTAGCCGGCGTCGCCGCCGGTCTTCTCGCAGGCGAGGCACTGCAACACGCGTCCTCCCGGGAAGGCCGTGCCCGCGCTCTCGTGGGCGTGGTCCACGGCGGCGACGACGTAGCCCCGCGAGGCCAGGTCCTCGGCGAGGGAGGTGAGGGTGGCCCGGGGTACGGAGAATCCGGGCGAGAGCACGATCAGCGGGTACCGGCCGGCTGCGGGGCGGGCCCCGGACCGGGAGTGCGACGCGGTGTCCGCGAGGGTCCGCGGGGACACCAGCCCGTCCAACCCCCGGTCGACGAGCAGCAGTCGGGCCTCCTCCTCGGTGAGGTAGCGCACCGGTCCGCCGGTGCCGCGCAGGGCCGGGTAGCGCATGGTCACCATCAGTTCGCGCGGTCCGGACCCCGACCAGTGGTCGGTACGGGAGCGGTCGACGAGGTGGAGGGTGTCCTGACCGACGGCGAACCGGCCGGTGGGGCGCGGGAGTTCGGGGGCCTTCCGGGGAGTCTGCGCGGCGGCGGGCGCGACCGCCGCGGACGACCCGGCGGCGACCGCGGTACCGGAGGCGACCGGCAACAACGGGAGGACGAGGGTGAGCAGGACCAGGGAGGCGGCGGTTCGACGGCGTGTCATACGGGCGAACCTATGCCGGTGGTCGGTCGCCGGTCGTCCGCTGCACGGACGACCGGCGACCGGCCTCAAGTCGTAGGCACCGGGCCGGAGATCATCCTTGATGGGGACACCTGACCCCGGGTCACCCGACGGTGATCGCGTCGAGTTTCGCCCGCAGGTAGGCGTGCGAGTCCACCGGCGGGTACGCCACCCGGCCGAGCGGCGCGGGCAGGGACTCCACGCGGGTCCCCGCGTCGCACTCGTAGAAGTAGACGAGCGAGACCAGTTCCTCGGCCGGGGCGTGGGCGGGCGGCGGCAGCACCCGGTGGCGGCCCGCCCGCCAGCGGTCCCCGGTCCAACGGGCCAGCAGGTCACCGATGTTGACGGTCAGCGCGGCCGGGTCGTACGGCGCGTCCTGCCAGCCGCCGGCGTCCGTGTGGATCTGCAGGCCGCCCGCGCCGGGCTCGCGGTCCAGGACGGTGACCGTCCCGAAGTCGGTGTGCGCCCCGATGCGGAACTGTCCGGGCAGCGGCTGCCCGACCGTCTCCGTACCGGGGTACCAGTTCAGGTTGAACCCCCAGGTGGGATGGCCGGTGTGCCGGGTGAAGTGGTCGGCGGGCAGGTCGAGGGCGGTCGCGAGGAGTTCCAGCAGCTCGTCACTGAGAGCCCTCATCCGCGCCAGGTACCGGCGCGCCCGCGGTCCGAGTTCCGGCGTCTCGGCGGGCCAGACGTTCGGCCGGAACCACTCGGCGTCCACCGCGGGGTCTCCCGTCGGGTCCTCGGCCGCGCAGGACCATGACTCCTTCAGGTCGGGCGGGGACGCGGCACCCTCCGCGTAGCTGTTGGCCTCGGCGCCGGGTCCGAGCCAGCCGCGCCCGCCGACGCGGACGGCGTACGGCCGCTTGACCGAGGCCGGCAGCCGGAAGAAGGAGCGGGCCTCCTCCCGGATCCGGGCGGGCAGCGCGGGATGCACGCCGTGGCCGGTGACCAGGAGGAACCCGGCCTCCTGGAGGGCCCCGTCGACACGGGCGGCGATGCGGGCCCGGGTGGCGGCGTCGCCCGCCCGCCACGCTCCGAGATCGATCACGGGGACGGGGGAACCGGTCATGCGGGACCTGCCTTCCGGACGGTGGAGGGGCATCCGGGGAAAGCGTAGGGCCGTCCGGGCCGACACGTGGGCGGGCCGGGCCGGCACGTGGGCGGGCCGGGCCGGCACCCCGACCGGTGGGTCGGGCGGCCGGGGCGGCGGTCAGTCCGGAAGTCGCTCCCCGCAGCGCGAGCAGTAGCGGGCGGCGGACTCGGTGGCGGGACGCCCGCAGTCGGCGCAGACGCGGTGGAGCAGGCAGGCAGGCTCCCCGCCCTCCGGCGCCGGGAGGGCGGCGGGCATGGGAGCGGGCCGGTCGGCGGGCGCGCCCGCGGCGGCGGTGCCGATCCCGAGGCCGGGGCGGCGGGTGTGGACGGTCAGGTACGTCAGCCCGTCCGGTCCGGCGGTCAGCGAGCGACGGGCGTTCCGCGCGAGCCACACCGCGGAGTGGGGCCGCAGGTCGAGCGGGCCGTCGTCGGTGTCCATCCGGCCGCCGCCCTCGACGACGACGAGCAGGACGTCGAGCGCCGGCTCCGCGTGCTCCCCGATGACCGCGCGGGGGCGCAACCGGATGAGGTTCGAGTCCAGGCCGCGGCCGCTGCCGGTCAGCCGCCACAGCGCCCCGGTCGCGTCGGCCGGGGCATCGGCGATCACCGCGTCGAGGTCCGTGAGGACCCCGGCGAGGTGGGGGTGCGTCGTCATGCTGGTCCTTCCCTGCCTGCTGCGCGTGCCTTCGCAGTCATACACGATCACGAGCGGTCGTTCGGGCCCGATCGGCGCATTGTTCCTCCACGGTCTCACCCCCACCACGGGGTTCGTACGCGTGCCCGATAAAGTCGTCGGCGGATCGCGTCGGCCCGACCCGGCACGGAGCGCGAAGTCCGGCAGGCGGTGACCACCGCCACCGGCCCTCCTGCCCGTCCCCTCGTCCGCCGCCCCGCCTTCCCACCCCCTTCCCGCCTTACCGCCTGCCCAGCGCGGTCCCGCCCGCCGCACCCGCACCCGCACCCGCACCGGAAACCTGCCCCCGTATGAGTCCCAGCACCACCACCGTCACCGCCGCTCCCCCGCATCCCGACCCGGGTGCGACGGGCCCGCGACCCCGCTCCCGGCTGATGGCGGCCAAGGCCCCCGCCCGCCCCAGCGCGGCCGCCGCCCTCCACAGCGTGAGCGCGGCGACGACCGTCCTGCTGGCCCTGGTCGGCATCGGCGCCATGATCCACGAACCGGTCCTGATACCCCCGCTGGCCGCCAGCGCCGCCCTCGTGCACAGTGCGCCCACCCTGCCCCTCGCGCAGCCGCGCGGCGTCGTCATCGGGCACATGGTGGGGGCCGCCGTCGGATACGCGGCCCTCGCGGTGGCGGGCAGCAGCGCCTGGACGGCGGCCGTGGCGGCCGGACTGACCCTGGCGCTGCTCACCGTCGCCCGCACCCCGCACTCGCCGGCCGTCGCCACCGCCGTCGTCACGGTGCTCCAGACCCCCGCGCCCGCCCGCTTCGTGCCGCTTCTCCTCGGCTCGACCGTACTCCTCGTACTCACCGGGTACGCCGGTTCCCGCATCCGCCGCAAGGCCCCGAGGTACCCCGCCTACTGGTGGTGACCTGCGGGCGCGCCTGCACTGGCCGAGGGGGCCCGGGCGCTACTTCTTGTCCTGGGACGGCGCAGTGGCAGTGGTGGCGGACGAGAGGCGGCACACATGGCGGAGATGACGACGAAGGACGTGTTCGGGGCGCCCTGTTGGGTGAACCTCATGGCCCGTGACATGGCCGGCGCGCAGCGCTTCTACGGCGCGGTCGTGGGCTGGGAGTTCCGCCCGGCCCGTCTCGGCGGCGAGTTCTCGGTGGCCGTGCTGGACGGGGTACCGGTGGCGGGCATCGGGGCCCTCGCCTCCGACCTCGGGGTGGCGGTCGCCTGGACCCCTTACTTCGCCGTCGATGACGTGGACGTGGCGGCGAGCCGGATCCGCGAGCGCAGCGGCACCGTCGCCGTCGGGCCGGTCTCCTTCCCCTCGGGCGGGCGGGCCGCGCTCGTCGCCGATCTGGAGGGCGCGGTCTTCGGGATCTGGGACGGTCCCGTCTCGTCCGGCTGGCGCGTCGGCGTGGGCCCGGCGCCCGCCTGGTTGGAACTGCGCACGCGCAACGCGTTCGACGCGGCGCTCTTCTACGGCGAGGTGCTGGAGTGGGCGACCGGTCGCGCGGGGTGCTGCGAGGTCTCGTACGAGCAGGACCAGGTGGTGCTGCGGCAGGGCGGCGAGCCGGTCGCCCGCTTGAACAGCGGGCCCGTGGAGATGGCCGCCTACACCCCGCACACCCGGCCCCGCTGGCACGTGCACTTCCGCGTCCCGGTGCTGGAGCCGGCCGTCGAGGCGGCGGTCTCCCTCGGCGGGCGCGCCGTCTCCGAGGTCGCCTCGGCCGGCCACGAACGCTCGGTCACCCTGCGCGACCCGGACGGAGCGCTGTTCACGCTGACGACCGCCGTCGAATGACGGCGGCCGTGCCTCCCCGGCGGCGGCGACTGTGGGTGGCTCCGGGCATCACCGCGGCTCACGACATCACGATCACGGCGGTTCGGGGAAGAACGGCAGGTAGTCCTGCCCCGGATCGGAGGGAATGACGGCGTAGCTCGCCTCGGGCAGTTCGTTCCACACCCCGGGCAGGTCGCCGAGCGGTTCCGACACCACCAGCCGGGAGGCGTCGGACAGGTCGCGCAGGAAGTCGATCTCCGGGTGGAGCTGGCGCACGGTCTCGGCCCTGGCGCTGTAGAACAGCGAACGGGACCTGCCCTCGCTGGAGTAGCGGAACGCCCAGACGCGTTCGCCGTCGCTGACGGCGACGGTCATCTGGAGCGGATCGGGCACGCCGTGCTCCTTGCCGAGGCGTTCCACGAGGCCCGCCATCCGTGCCACCGCGCCGGGGACGTCCTGGTCGAGGCCGAAGGTGACGGCCAGGTAGAACATCACCTCCGAGTCGGTCGAGCCCTCGATGGACGGGAAGAGCGCGGGGTCGACGGCCATGCACAGGTCGCGCTGGAGGCGCTGGAAGTCGGTGATCGCCCCGTTGTGCATCCACAGCCAGCGTCCGTGCCGGAACGGATGGCAGTTGGTCTGCTGGATCGCCGACCCGGTGGAGGCCCGGACGTGCGCGAAGAACAGCGACGAGCGGACGTGGCCGGCCAGTTCCTGGAGGTTTCGGTTGTTCCAGGCCGGTCCGATGTCACGGAAGACCGCCGGCGTGCCGTCCCCGTCCGGGCTGTACCAGCCGATGCCGAATCCGTCGCCGTTGGTGGACTCCACCCCCATGCGGGCGTGCAGGCTCTGGTTGATGAGCGAGTGCTCGGGGCGGTAGAGAACGGCGTCGAGCAGCATGGGCGAGCCGGAATAGGCAAGCCAGCGACACATGGGCATCATCCCTTTCACAGCCAGTACCGAGCCTAACGCGGCAGCGGTCGCCGGGCCCCGGTGGCCTTGCGACACTGGGCCCGGGAGGAGGTACGCGCATGGACCCGGTGGCGGCGCTGGACCGGATCGCCTTCCTGCTGGAGCGGGCCCAGGCGCCCACGTACCGGGTCAAGGCCTTCCGTACGGCGTCGGCCGCGCTCGTGCGCATGGGCGGGTCGGAGGTCGCCGAGCGGGCCGCGGCCGGCTCGCTGGAAGCGGTCAGGGGCATCGGCCCCAAGACGGCGCAGGTGGTCCTGGAAGCGCTCGGCGGGGCCGTTCCGCAGTACCTGAGCGCCTTGGAGGACGAGGCGGCCGCGCTCCCCGAAGGTCCGCCGCCCTCCCCCGCGGCCGTGGCGCTGCGCGCCGCCCTGCGCGGGGACTGCCACCTGCATTCGGACTGGTCGGACGGCGGCAGCCCGATCGAGGCCATGGGACGGGCGTCCGCCGCGCTGGGGCACGAGTGGGCGGTGCTCACCGACCATTCGCCGCGGCTGACGGTCGCCCGGGGGCTCTCGCCGGAGCGGCTGCGCGAACAACTGCTGGTGGTGGCGGAACTGAACGCGGCGTGGGCGCCGTTCCGGCTGCTCACCGGGATCGAGTGCGACATCCTGGCGGACGGTTCGCTGGACCAGGAGCCGGAGTTGTTGGAGGAGCTCGACCTCGTCGTCGGCTCGGTCCACTCGAAGCTGCGGATGGAGTCCTCCGCGATGACGCGGCGGCTCCTGAAGGCGGTGGGCAACCCGCTGATGGACGTACTCGGGCACTGCACGGGCCGGCTGGTGACCGGCCGTACCCGCCCGGAGTCCGAGTTCGACGCCGGCGCCGTCTTCGCGGCGTGCGCCGCGTCCGGGACCGCCGTGGAGATCAACAGCCGGCCGGAGCGGCTGGACCCGCCCCGCCGGCTGCTGAGGGAGGCGGTGTCGGCGGGAGTGTTCTTCGCCATCGACACCGACGCGCACGCGCCGGGCCAGCTCGACTGGCAGGTACTGGGCTGCGGGCGGGCCGCGGAGTGCGGGGTGCCGGCCGAGCGGGTGATCAACACCTGGGCAGCGGAGGACCTCCTCGCCTGGACCCGGACCCGGCGCCCGCCCGCGTAGCGGCCCGCGCCGGCGGAGGCCTCCCGCGACGGGCTCACGGTGGTCCCGCGCCGTGCAGCAGGAGCAGCAGGACGTCGGCGCCCGCGACCGCCATCGAGCCCGCGAAGGGGATCCGGCCGTGCGCGCGGGCCGTGGCGGCCAGCAGCCCGGCGGTGACGGCGAGCAGCGTCCAGCCGTGCGGGGTGATCCGTCCCGGCGGTCCGGCGACCAGGCACACCGTCGACGCGGCGACCAGCAGGGCGGCCGCCGCTGCCGACCACCGGGCGCCGAGCCGTTGCGGCAGGCCGCGGATGCCGGTGGCCAGGTCGTCGGCGATGTCGGGCAGTACGTTGGCGAAGTGCGCCCCGGCGCCCAGCAGGGCGGCCGCGCAGGTCAGCCACGGCGGCGGCCAGGGCGCACCGGGCAGGCCCAGCGTCACGAAGGCGGGGAGCAGGCCGAAGGCGAGGGCGTAGGGGAGCCAGGACGCGGCCGTGGCCTTGAGGCGGAGGTTGTACGCCCAGGCGGCCGCCACCCCGACGAGGTGCGCCGCGGCGGCCCCGGGCCCGCAGGCGACGGAGAGCGCGACGCAGCAGAGCAGCGCGGCGAGCGCGGCGGCGCTCACCTCGGCGGGCCGTACCCGGCCGGTCGTCAGGGGTTTGTCGCGGCGGCCGGTGGCCAGGTCACGGCTCAGGTCGGCCCGGTCGTTGCACCAGCCCACCGAGAGCTGCCCCGCGGCCACCGCGCCCGCGGTGAGCGCGGAGCCCGCGGCCCCGCGGCCGGAGGCCGCCGCGAGCGCGGCGGCGAACAGGGTCACGGCGGCGGCCGGCACGGGATGGCAGGCGCGCAGCAGCCCGCCCGCCACGGCGCCGGGCGCGAACCCGGACCGGACGGGCGCGGCGCGGACGGGACCGGAGGGTTCGGGACGGGCGGGCTCGGGACGGGCGGGCTCGGGACGGGCCGAGTCGACTCGGGCAGGTCGGGCACGGGCGGACACCGTTTCACGCTACGCCGTGGCGGCACGTCGGGCCCGCACACCCCGCGTCATTCGTGATGCGGCGTCAGTTCTTCCCTATGTTGGGCCAATGACACGTGTCCTGGCAGTGAGCAGCGTGTTCCCGCCGCACCTGTACCGGCAGTCGCAGATCACGGAGGCGCTCGCCGGGTTCCTCCCGCCGGGCGCCGACGCAGCGTTGCTGCGCCGGGTCCACGCATCGGTACGCGTGGGCTCCCGCCACCTCGCGCTCCCCCTGGAGCGCTACGGCCCGGACCCCTCCTTCGGGGAGACGAACTCCGTCTTCGTCCGCACCGCCCTGGACCTCGGCGCCCTGGCCGTCTCCCGCGCCCTCACCCGGAGCACGCTCGGGGCCGGGGAGCTCGACCTGGTCATGTCGACCACGGTGACCGGGCTCGCCACCCCCTCCCTGGAGGCCCGTCTCGCCTCCCGCGCCGGGCTGCGGCCCGACGTACGGCGGGTGCCGCTCTTCGGCCTCGGCTGCGCGGCGGGCGCCGCCGGGCTGGGGCGGCTGCACGACCACCTGACGGGCCGACCCGCCGACGCGGCCCTGCTGCTGTCGACGGAGTTGTGCTCGCTCACCCTCCAGCCGAAGGACACCTCGATGGCCAACCTGGTGGCCGGGGCGCTCTTCGGGGACGGGGCCGGGGCCCTGATCGCGGTGGGCCACGGGCATCCCCTGCACGGGAGCGGTGCCGGCCCTTCGGTGGTGGCCTCCCGCAGCCGCCTCTACCCGGGCACCGAGCACCTGCTCGGGTGGGACATCGGCGACTGGGGCTTCCGCATGGTCCTGGGACGCGAACTGCCGGAGCTGGTCCGGCTGCACGTGGCGGAGGAGATCGAGTCGTTCCTGGCCTGCCACGACCTCAAACCGGCGGACGTCGACGCCTGGATCTGCCACCCGGGCGGTCCGAAGATCCTCGACGTGCTGAGCGGGGCCCTCGGCCTGCCTGAGCGCGCCTTCGCGGCGAGCCGCCGCTCCCTGGCCGCCGTCGGCAACCTGTCCTCCGCGTCCGTGCTGCACATCCTCGGCGACGTCCAGGCCGCCGGGCCGCCCGCACCCGGATCGGTGGGCCTGATGCTGGCCTTCGGACCGGGCTTCGCCTCCGAACTCGTCCTGCTGCGCTGGTGAGGTACCGATGCCGATGACCCCGTACACCCTGTACCTGATCCTCCTCGCGCTCGTGGCGGCCGAGCGGATCGCCGAGCTCGTCACCGCCCGTCGCAACGCCGCGTGGAGCCTGGAGCGCGGCGGCCGGGAGTACGGCCGCGGCCACTATCCGGCCATGGTCGCCCTGCACACCGCCCTGTTGGCGGGGTGCGCGGTGGAGCCCTGGCTGGCCGGTCGGCCCTTCCTCCCGGCCCTCGGCTGGACGGCCCTCGCCGCCGCCCTCGCCGCGCAGGGGTTGCGCTGGTGGTGCGTCACCACGCTCGGCCCGCGCTGGAACACGCGGGTGATCGTGGTGCCGGAGCTGCCGCTGGTGGCCTCGGGGCCGTACCGGCTGCTGCGCCACCCGAACTACGTGGCGGTCGTGGTCGAGGGGTTCGCCCTGCCTCTGGTGCACTCGGCCTGGTGGACGGCGGTCGCGTTCACCGCGGCGAACGCCGTGCTCCTGCGGGTGCGGATCCGCTGCGAGGACACGGCGCTCGCGGATTCCCGCACGGGGGCACCGCTCGTGGGCGCGGCACCGTGATCGACCTGCTCGTCGCGGGCGGTGGTCCGGCCGGGCTGGCGACCGCGATCCACGCCGCGTTGGCGGGGCTGGAGGCCGTCGTCGTCGAGCCGCGCCCCACACCCGTCGACAAGGCCTGCGGCGAGGGGCTGATGCCGGGTGCCGTGCGCCGCTTCGAGGAACTGGGCGTGGCGGTGGGCGGCCGGGAGTTCCACGGGATCGGGTACGTCGACGCCGGGACGGGCCTGCGGGCGCAGGGGTTGTTCCGGTCCGGCCCCGGGCGCGGCACCCGGCGCACCGATCTCCAGGCGGCCCTCGCGGACCGGGCGGCGGCGCTCGGCGTGCGGACGGTGGCGCGGCGCGTCGGCGAGGTCCACCAGGACGGCGCCGGGGTGCGGGCGGCCGGGCTCACCGCCCGCTACCTCGTCGCGGCGGACGGCCTGCACTCGCCGGTCCGGCGCGCGCTGGGCCTCACCGCGCCGACCGCCCCGGGCGCGCCGGCCCGCTACGGGCTGCGCCGGCACTACGCCGTGGCGCCGTGGAGCGACCTGGTCGAGGTGCACTGGTCGCACGGGTCGGAGGCCTACGTGACCCCGCTGGGGTCCGACCGGATCGGCGTGGCCGTACTGACCTCGGAGCAGGGGCCGTACGACCTCCAGTTGGCCCGTTTCCCGCTGCTGGCCGAACGGTTGGCGACCGGTCGGGCCGGCCCGGTGCGCGGGGCGGGCCCGCTGCGGCAGGGGGCGCGGACCCGGGTGGCGGGCCGGGTCCTGCTCGTGGGCGACGCCGCCGGATACGTCGACGCGCTGACCGGTGAGGGGCTCACGCTGGCGGTGACGGCGGCCCGGGAGCTCGTCCGGTGCGTGTGCGCCGGCCGTCCGCAGGAGTACGAACGGGCTTGGCGGCGACTGTCGTTCGGCTACCGCACCCTGACGGGGTCGCTGTTGTGGGCCCGGCGCCGAGCGCCGCTCGCGGGGCGGATCGTCCCGGCGGCGGTCCGCCTGCCCCGGGTGTTCACGGGGGCGGTGAACCTGCTCGCGCGGTGAGCCGGGCGTGTCCGGCCGGGCGGGCGCGGGAGGGCCCCGGGCGCGCGCGAACGCGCCCGGGGCCCGATGTGCTCCCGGTCAGGTGCCCGGCTCGGAGCGGGCCCGGTCCGGCCGGTACCGCAGGGCCAGCCCGGCGAGGAGCGCTCCGGCGCCGGCGCAGAGCACCGTCGCGATGCCCGCCCAGGTGTGGGGCCCGCCGAGCGCGCCCTCCAGCGGGTCGTAGAGGACGACGCCGCCGACCACGTGGAGCGTGACCACGGTCAGCGCGGTCACGGCCGCGAGCCGCCACACCAGGACGGTGTCGCGCACCGCCAGCAGGGCTCCGACGCCCAGGCAGAGCAGGGAGACCGCGAGGGGCAGCAGGTCACCGGCGGCCGGGGCGGGCCGGTCCGCCAGGTCGCCCGGCAGGTGGACCACGCCGCACAGCAGCAGGGCCGCGGCCGCCGGCCAGCGCAGCAGGTGGCGCAGCGGCCCCTGCGGGCGCTCGGGGGCTCGGACGGGCGCCGGGCGGGGGGCGGTGGGGCGCGGATTGCGTTCGCGCTTCACCTGTTCACCCCACCCGCGTTCCTGCGGGGGCGGCGGGGCCGCCTCCTGCGGACGGTCCGTCCGGGGGGTGCCGTCGGGGCCCAGGATGCTGACCAGCAGGGCCACGTCCTCGATGGACCGGCCGACTGCCGCGGCCCGCAGCGTGATGTCGGCCTCGCCCTCCTCGTGGGGGTGCTCGCCGAGCAGGGCGACCATGTGCCGGACCTCGTGGACGGGCCGGGACACGGCGGCCGCGCGGAGCGCCTCGTGTCCGGGGTTGGGGAGTTGCCCGGTCTGCCTGAGGAGGTTCACCAGCGCGGTGACCTCTTCGACGGGACGGCAGGTGGCCGCGGTCTCCAGCAGGGTCCGTATGGGCTCGGTGTGCGGATCGTCGGCGGGGACGGTGGGATCACCGCTCGGCGGGACGGGGGCGACCGGTGCGGCCCCGGTGGCCGGTGCGACGCTCGGGGGCGCCTCGACCGGCGTGACCGGAGCCACCGGCAGCGCCGGGGTGACGGGGGTGATGGGGGTGACCGGGGCGGGCGCCGCGGGCTGGGAGGTCGGCAGGGGCACCGGCGGTGTCGGCTGCGCCGTCGGCAGCGGACCCGCCGCCACCGCGTCGAGCGGCGGCATGGTGGCCGGAGTCGGATCGGGCAGCCCGGACGGGGCCGCGGCAGCGGGCGGTCCGGTGGTCGGGATCGGTGCGGGGGGAGGCCCGTCGCGGTCGTCGTGTGCCGTCGTCGCGAGGGTGCTGGGGTCATTCATGGAAAGCTCCGTTCGCCGACACGCGGGTCTACACATCGCGCGCCGGTCATCGTGCGTCATGGGAAGCGCACGCTTTGTTACATTCAGCCGGACGTCCGCGCACTGCGCCATTCGGGGCGGGCAAACGGGGGGCCGGCGGCCCGCCGGCGGGACACGCCGCCGGCGACGGGGCCCGGCGACGGGGCTCGCGCAGAGTGGGCGGAGCACCAGCTCGGGAGGGAACCAGTCATGCCGCAGCCCGGAACCGTCCGACCGACGGCCGTCCTCCGGTCGGGGCTGCCGGCAGTGGCGCTGGCCGCGGCGCTGCTGCTCGGCGCCGGCGCGGCCGGTCCCTCCGCCGCACTGGCCCGGGACGCGGACCGGCCCGTCGTCGACACCGCCGAGGGGCCCGTTCGGGGACGCGCCCACGGGTCGTACGACACCTTCGAGGCGATTCCGTACGCCGCCCCGCCGACCGGCCCGCTGCGCTGGCGACTGCCGCGCCCGGCGCCCCGCAGGGCGGGCGTGCTCGATGCCGGGGCGCCCGGCTCGGCGTGCGTGCAACTCCCGCCGCTGGGCCCGGCGACGCCGATCGGCTCGGAGGACTGCCTGTTCCTGAACGTCACCGCCCCGGCGGGCCGGGGGCGGGAGCGGCCGGTCATGGTCTGGTTCCACCCCGGTGGTTTCCGCGACGGGTCGGGGGCCGCCCACCTGCCGGAGCCGCTCGTCGTACGGGGCGACGTGCTGGTGGTCACGGTGAATTACCGGCTCGGTGTCTTCGGCCTCTTCGGGCATCCGGAGCTCGGTGGCGCCCCGAATTTCGCCCTCGCCGACCAGCAGGCCGCGCTGCGCTGGGTCCGGGCGAACGCGGGCGCCTTCGGCGGTGATCCGGACCGGGTCACCGTGTTCGGGGTGTCGGCGGGCGGTCTCGGCGTCTGCGCGCACCTGGTGTCCCCCGCCTCGGCCGGACTGTTCGGGCGGGCCGTCGCCCAGAGCGGGTCCTGCTCCACCACGATGCCCCCGTACGCGCTGCTGCCGACGCAGGGCGCCTACGAGCCGTTCGTCCCGGAGCGGCGCACGGTGGCGGCCGGCGCGGCGGCGGCGCGGGATCTGGGCTGCGGCGCCGGGCCGTCGACCTCCGCGCTCGACTGCCTGCGCGGCCTGGACGCGACCCGACTGGCGACGCCCGCGCTGATGGAGCGGTTCTCCCTCCTGTCGTACGGGAACGGGTCGTTGCCGCGGTCGCCGCGCCGGGCGTTGGAGTCCGGACGGTTCCACCGGGTGCCGGTGGTGCAGGGGACCGCGCAGGACGAGATGCGGCTCTTCCTGTCCCAGGTCCTGCCGTCGTATCCGGTCCCCGACGAACGGACCTACCGTGAGCGGCTCGTGAGGTCCTTCGGCCCGTCGGCACCGGCCGTCGGGGAGGCGTACCCGGCGGACCGGTACCCGACGGCCGCGCTCGCCTGGGCCGCGCTGCTCTCGGACGCCTCGTTCACCTGCCCCGCGCTGCGGGACAGCAGGGCGTTGGCCCGGCACGTGCCGACGTACGGCTACCGGTTCAGCGACCGCGACGCGCCGGTCTTCGTACCGCTGCCGCAGGCCCCGGAGTTCCCGTTCGGCGCGACCCACGGCTTCGAACTCCCCTACCTCTTCCGGGTCGTGGACCTGGCCCCGGCGCAGCGGGCGCTGTCGGAGCGGATGACGGAGTACTGGACGCGCTTCGCCCGCACGGGCTCGCCGAACGGGATCGGCGGGGCCTCCTCCGGCCCCTGGTGGCCCCGCGTGGCCCCCGCCTCCTCCCCCGCTCCGGCGTCCGTGCTGTCCCTGGCCGCGGGGCCGGGCGGGATCCGGCCGGTGGACGCGCGGGCCGAGCACCACTGCGCCCTGTGGGACTCCTTGCCGCCGTTCGGCGGCCCCGACGACGCGCAGGCCCCCGAGGTTCCCGAAAGCTCCGACGGCCCCGGCATCTCCGAGGCCCCCGAAGGAAGGTGATCCCGTGACCGGACTGCGCGAGGTCCTGGAGGCGCACGTGCGCGGCGGGGAACTGCCGGGCGCGGTGGCGCTGGTGGCCCGGGAGAGCCGCACCGAATGCGTCGCGGTCGGTGACGCCGAGGCCGGTGGCGCGACCCCGATGGCCCGGGACTCCCTCTTCCGGATCGCGTCGCTGACGAAGCCGGTGACGGCCGCGGCGGTCATGCTGCTCGTCGAGGAGGGCCGGCTGGAGCTGGACGCCGCGGTGCGGCGCTGGCTCCCCGAGCTCGCGTCGCCGGTGGTCGTGCGCACCCCGCGGTCGCCGGTCGACGAGGTGGTGCCGGCCGTGCGTCCCGTCACCGTGGAGGACCTGCTCACCTTCCGCGCGGGGTACGGGTTCCCGTCGGACTTCTCGCTGCCGGCGGTCGGCCCGCTGTTCGGCGAGCTGAAACAGGGCCCTCCCCAGCCGCAGCACGTACCGCCGCCCGACGAGTGGATGGCGGCGCTGGCCCGCGTCCCGATGCTGTACCAACCGGGTGAGGCGTGGCTCTACCACACCTGTTCCGACATCCTGGGTGTGCTGATCGCCCGGGTTTCGGGGCAGTCCCTGCCGGAGTTCCTGGCCGAACGGATCTTCGTGCCGCTGGGGATGGGCGACACCGGGTTCGTGGTGACCGGGGACCGCCTGGACCGGTTCACGGGCTACTACCGCGGCGGCCCGGACGGCGGCCCGCCGGAGCTGGTCGACGCCCCGGACGGGCAGTGGAGCCGTCCCGTGGCGTTCCCGTCGGGCGGGGGCGGGTTGGTCTCCACCGCCGACGACTGGTGCGCGTTCGGGCGGATGCTGCTCGCCGGGGGCCGGGCCGCGGACGGGCGGGCGCTGCTGACGCCCGGCTCGGTGCGGCAGATGATGACCGACCGGTTGACGCCCGCTCAGCGGGCGGGCGGGGAACTGTTCCTGGAGGGGCAGGGCTGGGGGTTCGGCGGCTCGGTCGACGTCGAACGGCGGGACCCGTGGAACGTGCCCGGGCGCTACGGCTGGATCGGTGGGACGGGCACGGCCGCGCACGTCGTCCCGTCCACCGGGACGGTCGCCGTCCTGCTGACCCAGCTGGAGCTGGGCGGGCCGACCCCGCCCGCCCTGATGCGCGACTTCTGGGCGTACGCGGCCGGCGCCTGACGGCCCGTGCGGTGGATCCGGTTCAGAGGCGTACGTCCCAGGTGGCGGTGGAGGTCAGGGTCCGGGCGATCGCGGGGTCGCGCACGGAGTCGGTGCGGTCCGTGGCGGTCACCGACAGCTTGTGTCGGCGCAGGTCGAACAGCCACAGCTCGGCGACCCGGACCTGGGTGCGGCCCGCGAAGCGGCGCAGTTCCCGGCCGTCCAGGTACCAGCGGACCTCGATCCGACGGCCGTCGCCGGTGGCGAGGTCCGGCACGGAGACCCGTGCGGTGTGGCCCAGGCGCAGGGTGCGGCCGGTCGGCGTGAGCGGGGTGACGACGTTCGCGTGGCGGTGGAAGCCGGCGATCATCGCCTCGACGCCGGGCAGGTTGAAGGGTTTGCCGAGGATCCTCATCAGCGAGTTGTCGGTGGGGCGGTTGAGTCCGGTGGCGAAGTAGCCGCCGCCCTCGTACGTGCCGACGGTGCCGCCGTCGGGTGAGGTCTCGCCGAGCCATCGGTACCACTTGGCGCCCTGGTCCTTCATGCGGACGGCGTCGAGCGTGGAGGTGTTGGGGTCGGTGGGTTCGGGGCCGGTGTACCGCTCGTAGTCGGGGACTCCGGGGTAGAAGTACTCGTCGGCGAGCTTGCCGAGGGAGTGGCCGGTCTCGTGGATGGCGACCTGGCCGGACTTGGGGTGGCCGGCGGAGGCGGTGGAGATGCCCTCGTAGCCGAGGGTGGGGCTGGGTTCGTTGTAACCGGCCCCACCGTACTTGGCGCTGTTCGCCAGGACGATGACCAGGTCCGCCTCGGGGGCCGCGGCGACGTACGCGTCCACCTTCGGCTGGTCGACGCACAGCAGCCGTTCGATGTCCTCGCACCAGAAGCGGCTGCCGAGCGCGGTGTCGCGGACGGAGCCGGGGTCGGGGTCGCCGGAGACCCCCGACTGGGTGGACACGGCGTCCACCGTCCACACGTTGAAGAGGGTCCGGTAGGTGGCGTAGGGCTCGACGGCCTCGACCTCGGCCCATTTGGCCCGGGCGTCGGCGTGGAACGCGTCGAGTTGGTCGGCGGTGTAGCCATCGCCGACGACGACCACGTCGAGCCGGTCCGCGGTGGGGCCGTTGTCGATCATCTTGGTGACCCGTCCGTCCTTGTCGGCGGCCCGCGCCGACGGGGACCGCCGGGGCGCCGCCGGGGCGGGTCCCGCGGCGGGTACGAGGACGTGGCCGGATCCGGCTTCGTCGCCGTGTTCGGGCCCGGGTATCTCGACCTCGACCCGCCCGGGGCGGGGCGGTTCGGCGGCCTGGGCGGGCGCCGGAGCGGTCAGCAGGACGGCGCCGGCGCAGGCTGCGGCGAGGGCCGCCCGCAGGGTCGACCGGACGGCTGTTCTCATCAAGTCCTCCACGGCAAAAGGGAGTTAAGCGAAAAGGTAAATGGACTGAACCGGTTGCTTAAATTAGGTGGCGCGCGGGGCGTGCGCAATGGTCCACAACGGCTGAATACTGGTGCTCGCCCGACAACACGACGTACAGCAGGGGGCTTTCATGGACCAACCGGCCGAGATCGGGCGCCGCGTACAGCGAATGCGCGCGGAACGCGGTTTGACCCAGCGGCAGTTGGCGGAGCCTTCCTACACTCCCGCGTACGTGTCGACCCTGGAGGCCGGCAAGGTCCGGCCCTCGGAGGCCGCCCTGCGCTTCCTCGCCGGGCGGCTCGGCACCTCGTACGAGGAGTTGGCGACGGGTCGCCCGGCGCGACTGGCGACCGAACTGCGGCTGGCCCTCACGGACGCCCAGCGGACCCTGGCCACCGGGTCCGCGGAGGAGGCCGCCGGCCACTACCGGCGGCTGCTGGCCGAGGCGGAGGAGCTGGACCTGGTCGACGAGCGGGCCGAGGCGCTGCTGGGGCTCGGGGACTGCGCGCTGGAGGCGGGTCGGCTGCCGCAGGCCATCGCCCGGTTCGAGGAGGCGGAGGCGCTGCTGGCCGACCAGCCGCTCCCCCGCCGGGCGCGTCCGATCCGGGGCCGGGCCGTCGCGCACCTGCTGGCGGGCGAGCTGCGTTACGCCTGCTACCTGCTGGAGTCGGCCATCGACGCGTTGAACTCGGAGGGGCTCGCCGATCCCGAGGCGTTGCTGCTGCTCCACTCGGCGGTGATCGGGCCGTACATCGACATGGGCGCCCACGCCCGGGCCGCGCACGCGGCAGAGTTGGCGCTGGCGTTGGCCCCCCAGGTCGGGGATCCGGCGCTGGTGGCGGGCCTGCACCGGCAGGTCGCGCGGACCTTCCTGGCGGAGGGGCGGGTGGCGGAAGCGGACGCCTCCCTCGCGAAGGCCCAGGCGGTCTACCGGCAGCTGCGGCTGCGGACGGATCTGGCGCACTGCCACTGGATGCGCGGCTACGTCCAGGCGCAGCACGGGGACCTGGAGTCGGCCGAGCGGGAGCTGCGGACGGCTCGGGAGATGCTGACGGCCAAACGGGCGGCCCTGTACGCCTCGCAGGTGGAGGTCGAGCTCGCCGACGTGCTGCGCCGGCTGGGCCGGTACGCGGAGGCGACCGAGCTGGTGTCGGCGCTGTTGGCGCCGGGCGGCGGACCGGTGGCGGGGCCCGGGAGCGTGCACGCGGGCGGGGCGCACCGGCTGCTCGGCCTGATCGCGGAGGAGCGGGGGCTGACGGAGGAGGCGGAGGAACACTACGTGCGGGCGCTCGCCCTGCTGGAGCGCAGCGGTGCGGGCGGGGACCTCGCCGACCTGTGCCGCCTGTTGGGCGATCTGCTGCGGCGCACGGGGCGGATGGAGGCGGCCCTGGACGCGTACCGCACCGGGCTCGGGCACCGGGCGGCTCCGGGGACGACCACGTTGGGGCCGGCGCCGGCCACGCCCGCGTTCCGCCCGTCGACGACGACGCTCCCGGCGCCGCGGTGAGGCGGCGACGGGAGCATGCGGGGCCGGTCAGTGGTTGTCGGTGGGCCGCAGGTCGCGCGGGATCATCGCCCAGGTGGTGGCGGCCGCGGCGACGGCCAGGGCTCCGGCCATGAGGAACGCCGGGGTGATGGCCAGGGTGTAGGCCTGCGAGGCGGTGTTCATGAGGGCCTCGCCGACGGCGCCGCCGAGCCGTTCGGCGGTGTGCGCCGCTTCGCCGACGGAGTCCCGTACGGTGCTCGCGGTGGGGCCGTCGAGGTCGAGGACGGGCAGGTTGCCGCGGTAGAGGGCGGCGGCCGTGCTGCCGAGGACGGCGACGCCCATCGCGGAGCCCAGTTCGTAGCAGGTCTCCTCGATGGCGGCGGCGCTGGAGACCTGGTCGGCGGGTGCGGCGGAGACCAGGGTGACGGAGGCGACGGTGGTGGCGATGCCCGCGCCGACCCCCATCACGGTCAGCGCGACCGCGAAGGCGGGGTAGCCGAGGCCGGTGAACTGCTGGACGGTCCAGGGCAGCGCCATGCCGGCGGCCAGGACGAGCAGTCCGGCGCCGAGCACGTGCCGGATCGGGAACCGCTGCATGAGGGTGGGCGCCACCATCGAGGCGCAGATCAGGGCGAGGGGGGCGGGCAGGAGGCGCAGTCCGGCCTCCAGCGGGGTGTAGCCCTGGCCGTACTGGAACCACTGGGTGACCAGGAACAGGATCGCGCCCATGCCCACCATCGGCAGGAAGATCGCGGTCGCGGCGACGCTGAAGGCGGGCTTGGCGAACAGCCGGACCTGGAGCAGCGGGTCGTCCAGGCGGAGCTGGCGGCGCACGAACACGGTGAGCGCGACGGCGGCGAGGATCAGCAGGGCCCAGGGCAGCGGATCGGCGACGCCGCTCTTGCCGAGCTGCTTGATGCCGCCCGCGAGGGCGAGCATGCCGACGATCGACTGGCCGACGCCCCACCAGTCCCAGCGGCCCGCTCCGCGCGGAGCGCGCGATTCGGGGAGGTAGCGCAGTCCGGCGGCGACGATGACGGCGGCGACGGGGAGGTTCAGGAGGAACGCGGAGTGCCAGCCGTGGTCCTGGACCAGGAAGCCGCCGACGACGGGTCCGAAGGCCATGCCGCCACCGAACACGGCGGCCCAGACGGCGAGGGCGAAGGCGCGCTCCTTGGCGTCGGTGAAGACGCTGCGCAGGATGGAGAGCGTGGACGGCATGATGGCCGCGCCGCCCATGCCTAGCAGGGCGCGGGCCGCGATGACGTGCCAGGCCTCGGTGGAGAACACGGCGATGAGCGAAGCCACGGAGAAGATGCCGAAGCCCGCCATCAGCAGCCGCTTGCGGCCCCAGCGGTCGCCCAGGGCGCCCGCGGTGACGAGCAGTCCGGACAGGGCCAGCGCGTAGATGTCGATGATCCACAGCTGCTGGACGGCGCCGGGCCGGAGGTCGGCGACCAGCGAGGGGAAGGCCACGTTGAGGATCGTGGTGTCCATCGATATGAGCAGGAGACTGCCGGAGAGGATCGCCAGGACGATCCAGCGACGCGGGTCCGGCGTGGGGGTGCGCATGGGGTTCCGTTCGGTGTGGTGCACGGGTCGGCGGCGGGCGGTGCGGGAGGCGGGCTCAGGGCCCGGGCCGGAGGTGCGGTCGCTCGCGAGTGCTCGCGCCGGAGCGTCCTCCAGTAGCCGTTCTTCATTCACCATGATGAGCCTCCTTCGCCTCGGATGATACAAATTTGTCTCACTCGATGCAAAGGAGGCTCAATTTTGGGAGTTTATTGAAAACGACATCCATTGCCATATACTCGTGGCATGGCTCGCAACGAAATTCGCCCGATCATCAAGCTGCGCTCGACCGCGGGGACCGGCTTCACCTACGTCACCCGCAAGAACCGCCGCAACGACCCCGACCGGATGACCCTGCGCAAGTACGACCCCGTGACCCGCCGGCACGTCGACTTCCGCGAGGAACGCTGACCCCCGGATCCCTCCCCGGCCCGTCCCGGGGCCGATGGTTTGCGCGCGTCCCCGACGGGCACAAGCCGACTGCCGCCCCGCGCATTCGCGGGGCGGACCAGTTTCCGCTCAGTCCTCCGCGGTCCGGGCCCGGGCGCCCGAACGGGTGCGGCCCGCTGTCGGAGCCCGCTGCGGATGACGGCGCAGGTACTCGTCCTCCAGCTCCTTGAGCCGCTGCGTGTGCGTGGCGAGCGCGTCGTCCGACCCGTGCAGCAGCGTCTCGTGGCGCGTGCGGTGGATCGTCTCCAGCTCCTTCAGCAGCCTGCCGTCCTCCAGCTCGCGTGCCGCTGGTCCACCGCCGTGCTCGGCCATCACGACCACCTCCACGTCTTACGGTAGGGAGTCACCCGCCCCCGCGCGCGCGGGCCCGGGCACCGTTCAGCCGCCCTTCCCCGCCGTCGGGGCCGGGTTGAGCGCGGCGTGCGCACGCAGGGCCGTACGCACCGACCAGAGCACGGAGACCAGCGGAACCGCGACCACCGCGCCGACCACCCCGGCGGCGATGGCCCCTGCGACCACGGAGACGGCCACCACCAGCGGATGCAACCGGACCGCCCGGCTCATGACGAGCGGGTGCAGCAGGTGGCCCTCGATCTGGCCGATGACCACGATCAGCGCGACCACCAGGGCAGCGACGAACGGCCCCTTCGCCGCCAGGGCGACCACCGCGGCGACCCCCAGCGCGACCGGCGACCCGACGAGGGGGATGAACGCGGCGAAGAACTCCAGCAACGCGAGCGGCACCGCCAGCGGAACCCCGAGGAAGTACAGCGCCACCCCGACGAGCACCGCGTTCGTCGCGGCGACCAGCACGATCCCGTGGGTGTACCCGGTGAAGGTGCGCCAGGCGGCGCGCCCCGCGACGCCCACCCGCTCGCGCGCCGGCTCGGGGAGCTGCGAGCAGAACCACGACCACTGCCGGTCCCCGCCGTGCAGGAAGAACACCGACGAGAACGCGGCGAGGGCCAGCACCGTCAGCACCTGCACCAGGTGCCCGGCCCCGCTGACCGCGGTGCTGAGCAGCGTCGAACGGTGGCTGGACAGGAACGCGCCGACCTTGGACTGGATGTCGGAGAGCGCCTCGGGGTTCAACCGGAAGGGCGGCCGCTCCAGCCACTCCTCGATGCTGTCCAGGCCGTCGCGGAACTCGCGGACCAAGGTGGTGCTCTCCCCCGCCACCGCCTCGCCGACCAGCGCGAGCACCCCCATGAGCAGCACGAGGGTGCCGACCAGCGTGACGGCGACGGCGACCGGGCCGGGCAGGAAGCGCGTGAGGCCGCGGGTGGGCGGCCCGAGCAGCGCGGTGAGGATCAATCCGAGGAACAGCGCCACGGCGATCTCGTGGAAACGGCCCAGCAGGGCGAAGACCGCGTACACGGCCGCGCCGACGACCAGCAGGCGCCAGGCGTAGGACGCGACCGTACGCAGGAGCGGGGACACCGTCGGCATGGTTCATGGGTGCCACGCGGAACGGAGGCTGCCACGCGGAGACGGCCGATTTCGCCCGTCCGGGGAGAAAATGCGTTGCCGCCGCGCGTCGGGACACGGACGATGGCACGTCGTGAGTACTTCCCGTCTGACCGCCGTGTTGCCCGATCTCGCCCCCTGGCGGTCCAGCCGCGACTTCCGGCTGCTCTTCTACCAGGGCACCGTCACGTTCTTCGGTTCGTTCATGGCGATGATCGCGCTGCCGCTCCAGATCAAGCACCTGACGGACTCGCCGCTCGCGGTCGGCGCCATGGGCGCGGTCGAGCTGGTTCCACTGGTGGTCTGCGGCCTGTACGGGGGTGCCCTGGCCGACGCCGTCGACCGGCGGAGGCTGATCCTGCTGACCGAGGCCGGACTGGGGCTGCTGGCCCTGATCCTGCTGGTCAACGCGCTGCTGCCGGATCCGCTGCTGTGGCCGCTGTACGTGGTGGCGGCCGGCGTGTCGGCGCTGACGGGGCTCCAGCGGCCGGCGCTGGATTCACTGATGGCACGGATCGTGCCGCACGACCAGCTGTCCGCCGCCGCCGCGCTCAACGGGCTCCGCTACCAGTTCGGGGCGATCGCCGGGCCGGCGCTGGCCGGTGTGGTCGTCGCCTGGGCCGGCTACGCCCCCGCGTACGCGGTCACGGTGGCGGGCTTCCTCGTTTCGGTGCTGCTGTGCCTGCGGCTGCGGCCGGCGCCCCCGGTTGGGGGCGCAGTACGGCCGTCGCTGCGCGCCATCGGGGAGGGCGCGCGGTACGCGTGGAGCCGGCCGGTGCTGCTCGGCACGTACGCGGTGGACCTGGCGGCGATGTTCTTCGCCTTCCCGAACGCGATCCTTCCCTTCCTCGCCGACGAGCTCGACGCGGTCTGGGCGCTCGGTCTGATGTACGCGGCCGGCGCCGTGGGCTCGCTGCTGCTGGGCATGACCAGCGGCTGGGTCTCGCGGGTGCGCCGGCACGGGCTGCTGGTGGTCTTCGGCGCCGCCGTCTGGGGGCTGGCCATCGCCGCGGCGGGCTGGTTCTCCGGCATCTGGATCGTGCTGGCCTGCCTGGCCGTGGCCGGCGCGGGCGACATGCTGAGCGGGCTGGGCCGGGCCACGATCTGGAACCAGACGATCCCCGAGGAGCTGCGGGGGCGGCTCGCCGGGATCGAGGTGCTCTCGTACAGCGTCGGTCCGCAGCTGGGCCAGGTCCGGGCGGGCACCATGGCCGGCTGGACCGGGACCCGGCCCGCCTTCTGGAGCGGTGGGCTCGCCTGCGTGGCGTCGGTGGCCGTGCTGGCCGCGTTGCTGCCCAAGCTGATCTCGTACGACGCCGAGACCGACGAGGACGCGCTGCGCCGCCGGGCCGCCCGCGAAGGGGCGGCCCGGCGGGAGGACCCGAGCGGCGCGGTGGCCTGACCCGGGTCCCGTGCGGCGTCCGCTACCCGGCCGAGCCGCGGATCACGAACTGTGATCCCGGCTCGACCAGGACGTCGCCGTCGGCCGATCCGGTGATGGTCACTCCGGTGAGGGTGGCGCTGCCGCGGGCGCCGCCGTGGGCCCGGATGCCGGCCCCGTTGTTCGACCGGTCGATGCGGACGTCGTCGATCACGGCGTTCGGCACGCTGCCGCCGCCGGACTTGAACTGGATGCCGTCGTAGGTGGAGTCGCTGATGTCGGTGTCGCGGATGGTCACCCCGGGGATGTCCTGGCCCGAGGCGAAGAGGGTGATCGCGCCGAACTCCTGGGCCTCGCCCCAGAAGGCGCCGCCCGTGCGGTGGAGGCCGTTGTTCGCGATCAGGGTCTGACCGGAGAACGGCAGCGGGTCGTGGTCGGTGGCGAGCATGATGCCCGGGTAGTTCATGGTGTCGGAGACCAGGTTGTTCTCGATCGTGTTGCCGTGGCCGCCGTAGACGGCGATCCCGTTGGCCCGCCAGGGCAGCTGGACGGTGTTGTTGCGGAAGTGGTTGTCGTGGCCGATGTCGACGGCCGTGTTCTTCACGTAGCGGCTGGACCACACGGCGAGGGCGTCGTCGCCGGTGTTGCGGAACGAGGAGTTGAAGACGGTGGAGTTCTTCGTTCCGTTGGCGAGGTTCACCCCGTCCGCGTACGTGTCGCGGATCCGGACGCCGTTGAACTCGACGCCGTCGCCCGGTCCCCACAGCTCGGGGATGTTGTCGTAGTCCCGGCCGACCCAGGCCCCCACGTTGGCGTGCTCGATCCACACGTTCGTGATCCTGGTGTTCTTGCCGAAGCGGCCGTTGAGGGCCACGCCGCCCTCGGCGTTGCCGTCGCCGCCGCGGATGGTGCCGGAACCGAAGATGGCGATGTCGGAGATACGGGTGTTGTCGTCGATGTCGAAGCCGAAGTTGCCCTCGTGCGGGTGGTTGATGCCGCCCGCCTGGTGGGGCGGGGTGAGCGTGTACAGCTGGGAGTGCCACATGCCGGCGCCGCGCACGGTGACGTCACGGATGCCGACCTGGTTGAACTGGCCCCGGTTCAGCGGGTCGTCGGTGAGGATCTTCTGTTCCTGGCGCCACTGACCGGCCGGGATCCACACGCATTCGATGCGGCCGTCCTGATCGTCGGTGACGGCGCGCTGGAGGGCGTCGGTGTCGTCGATGCCGTCGTTGGGGACGGCCCCGTAGGCGGTGATCGAGGTGCACTCGGCGGGCTTGGCGGCAGGCGGCGCCACCTGTTCCAGGTCGATCAGGTCGACGATCTGGTAGGCGGCGGCGTCGCCGGCGTCCCGTTGGAGCCGGAACTTCGTCCCCGGCGGGTAGCTGCGTTCCAGCAGGGCGTGGGACTCGTCGAACAGTCGGCGCGCGTCGCCCTGGGGCGTGTTCGTGAGGCCTTCCGGGCCGTCCGTGGTGCCGTAGAGCCAGCTGTGCTTGGACGACAGGTCCAGCTTCCGGACGAAGGTCCCGTCGGCGTAGAGGCTGAGGGTGGCCGTGGCCCCGCCGCCGCCCGGGGCGTCGGGCACGGAGTTGCGCACGACGATGGAGTTCGCCTGGTTGGTGGAGGTGAACTCCACGTACTGGCCGGTCGCGGAGAGCCGCACCGAGGCGCGCCCGGAGGATTCGGTGGCGAAGTTGGTGTGGCCGAAGGTCCGCTCGGGGTCGCTCTGCAGCAGGGTGCCCGTGTACCGGGCGGCCTCCGCCTCGTATTCGGTGTACGGGACGGCGGCGCCGCGACCGGCCACGATCGAGCGGGAGTGGACGTTGTTGTTCTCGTTGGTCTCGGTCACGACCCCCGTGGCGTCGGCGGTGGCGGTCAGGGTGGCGCCGCCGCCGGTCGCGGTCCAGCTGCCGTCGAGCGCGACGGTGACGGTCGCGCCGGCGGGTACGGCCGGGGTGTTCCCGTTCAGGGTGACGGCTCCGGCGGTGAGCCGGGTGACGCTGGCGGGCGCCGGCGCGGTGCCGCGGTTGTGCACGGTCGCGGTGAAGGTCACCTTGGCTCCGACGGCCGGCGTGGCCGGGTCGGGGGTGATTCCGGTGACTTCCAGGTCGGGCCCGGGGCTCTGGCCGACCACCAGCGGGCCTGCGCCGCTGCGGCTGTTGTTGGTGTCGTCCGACTCGGCGACGGTGTTCTCGGGGTCGACGGCGGCGGACACCGTCCAGCGGCCTACGGGACGCCTGCCGACGGCGACCGGCACCGTCGCGGAGGCGCCCGCCGCCAGCGCGGCGACCGGGGCGCTGCCGGCGACGACGCCCTCCAGACTGACCCGTACGGTGGTCGCGGCGGCGGGGGCGTTGCCCGCGTTGCGGACGGTGGCGTTCACCGTGACCGCGTCGGTCTCGGAGGGGGCCGACGGTGACCAGGTCAGATCGGTGAGGGTCAGATCGGGGTTGGGGGCTCCCGTTCCGACGACCTGGAGCTCGGCGACCTGGGCGCCGGGCGCGCCGGTGTTGCCGTGGAACCTCACCTGGACGTCCGCGACGCGGCCGCCGACCGGCACGGTCACGGTGTTGCCGTTCGCCCCGGGGCTGAAGAGGTGGTCGGCGCGGGCGCGCAGGGTGGTGAACGCGGAGGCGGCCTGCTCACGGCCGAGGACCTCGAAGTTCTGGGTCCGTGCCGCCCATGCCGCATCGGGATCGAGCCGGACGACGACCGCGGCGAGGTCGGCGTTGGCGCCCAGGTGGACGGTCAACGAGGAGCTCTGGCCGGCGGCTTCCCAGTAGGTGCTCAGGTTGTCGTCGTTCGCGTTCGGGGCGACGTAGGACTGGGTGGTGGAGGTGGCCTCGATGGGCTTGCCCCGGGCCAGGTTGGTTCCGGTCGGGGGCGGGTCGCCGGGATCGCCCGGATCGCCGGGACCGGTCGCCCCGTAGATCTCGAACTCGGATATCTGGGCGGCGTTCCAACCGCTGTTGGCGGCGACGTTCACCCGCAGGTGGCGGACGGCGGCGGAGCCGAGCCCGAGGGTCACCCTGTTGGCCTGAGCGGGGTCGAAGACCTTGGGGGCGGTGGCGGCGAGCGTGGTGAAGGTGGTGCCGTCGGCGCTTCCCTGGAGGCTCAGCGTCTGGGTGCGCCGCTCCCACGCCGAGGGCAGTTTCAACACGACCTCGTCGACGGTGGCGACGGCTCCGAGGTCGACCTGGAGCCACTGGGGGAAGGCGCCCGCGGGTCCCTCCCAGTACGTCTGTTGGCTGCCGTCGGTGACGGCGGTCGCGGGGTAGCCGCCGAGGGAGCCGCCCGCGGTGGCGGTTCGGCCCAGGGCGAGGTTGACGGTGCCGGCGGCCGGGGCCGAGGGTCCGGCCGCGGCTCCGGTGGGGGTCAGGCCGAGGGCGGTCAGGGCGGTGAGGACCAGGCCGCCTACGAGCGCGCGGCCATGTCGTTTCCATCTCATGGGGGCCTCTGTTCCGGAAGGGTGGGGCGAGGACCTGCCGATTAATCTCGATCTCTGCGCAAGATTTTGAGGAATCCAGTTGATTCTTTGCGTGGATCAGGGTCACAGGTTTCTATCAGGTCACCGGTTTGTCAACGGTCCTCACACGGCGCGCCCGAACGGCGGCTTCCGCGATGCGGGCGCGGACGGGTCCCGGGAGGGTGACGGCATGGGTGACTGGTGGTACCGAAACATCCTCGAACCGGGCAAGCTGCCCCTGCTGCTGGCGTTGTCCGCCTTCGTCCTGACGTTCGCGATCACGCGCGTCATCACCCGGATGATCCGGGCCGGCAAGGGCCCGTTCCGCAACGTCACACCGGGCGGGCTGCACGTGCACCACGCCGTTCCCGGGGTCGTGCTGATGACGGTCGGCGGGTTCACCGCGATCGGGGGCGGCCGCGCGGGCTGGGGGTCGGCGCTGGCCGCCGTGCTCTTCGGGATGGGGACCGGACTGGTCCTGGACGAGTTCGCGCTGATCCTGCACCTGAGCGACGTCTACTGGAGCAAGGAGGGCACGATCAGCATCGAGGTGGTCATCCTGACCACGGCCCTCGCCTCGCTGCTGCTCTGCGGGTTCCTGCCGCTCGGCGTGGACGGACTGACTCCGGACGAGGAACAGAGCCGCATGACCCTGGTGACCACCGTGGTGTTCAACCTGCTGCTGGCCGGGGTGGCGCTCTTCAAGGGAAAGCCCCGCATGGCCGTGCTCGGGGCGGTGGTACCGCTGATCGCCCTCGTCGCGGCGATGCGGTTGGCCCGCCCCGTCTCCCCGTGGGCCCGCCGCTTCTACCGGCGCCGCCCGAAGGCGCGGGCCCGCTCGATGAGGCGCTCGTACCGCCACGACCGGCGCTGGAGCGGTATGCGACGCCGCGTCGACTACCTGATCGGCGGCGCCCCCAGCCAGTGACGGCACTCATGACGGGACCCCCGCACGCCGTGGCGTGCGGGGGTCCTCGCGCGCGGCGCCTCAGGCCTGTGCGGGGGCCCCGTCGAGCTCCCAGGCGTGCCGCTTGAACTCGCGGCGGAAGTCGGCGTGGTCCTCCCACTGCCGGGCGATGCCGCGCAGCACGTCCCAGTGGTGCTCCACCGACTGGTCGATGACGGTGCGGACCCGCGGCTCGGCCGTCGCCCGCGTCTCGATGAGGCCCTTCACCGCGGAGGCCTCCAGGACGCTGTTGCGCAGGGCGCGCAGGGCCCGGGAGGTGTCGTCCATCGCGAATCCGCGCTCACTTCCGGTCTCCGCGTCGAACAGCGGCGTCAGCCGCGCCTCGATGAACGCGGTGATCCGCTCGAAGTGCTGCACGTCCATCAGGGGTTCTCCGTCTCCTGCCGCGCCGGTGAGCGGCTCGGGTACACGATACGAGGGCCCGGTCCGCTCCGCGGACCAGGGGGACCGCGGCGCCCCCGGACCGCGCCGGGTCGATTGTCAGACCCCTGCGCCACCATCACGGCATGACGATCACCACCGCTCCCGCCCTGGCCGACCGTGACGAGTACGCCGACGCCATCGCCACGGCCGTCCGGGCCGCCGCCGCCTACTACGGCTCGGGCGAATCCCCGCTCGACGACGCCTCCTTCGACCTGCTCGTGTCCCTGATCCAGGCCTACGAGGCCGACTACCCGGAGCACACCGACCCGGCCTCCCCGACCGGGAAGGTGGCGGGCGGCGCGGTGCCCGCGGGGGACGTCGTCCACACCACGGCGATGCTCTCCCTGGCCAACGCCTTCGCCCCGCAGGACCTCCTCGACTGGGAGGCCTCGCTCGTCAGACGCCTCGGCGGTCCCGTCACCGGCGGGTACGCCGTGGAGCCCAAGCTCGACGGCGCCTCGCTGGCGGCGCGTTACCGGGCGGGGCGTCTGGTCCAACTGGTCACCCGGGGCAACGGGACGGGCGGGGAGGACGTGTCGCACGCCATCGGCACCATCGCGGGACTCCCCCTGGAGCTGAACACCCGGGACTCCTTCGAGGTGCGCGGCGAGGTGCTGCTGACGGCCGAGCAGTTCGAACGGGCGAACGCGGTACGGGTGGCGCACGGCGCGGCCCCGTTCTCCAATCCCCGCAACGGCGCGGCCGGCACGCTGCGGGCGAAGGGACGCGCGTACACGGTGGAGATGACGTTCTGGGCGTTCGGCGCGGTGGAGCTCGACGGCGGCGCGGCGCTGCCGGGCGGCGCGCACTCCGAGGTGATGGCGTTCCTGGCGGCGACGGGGATCCGCACGGCCGCCGACACGGCCGCCGGGCTGACGGTGGTGGACACCGTCGCGGGGGCGCAGGAGCAGGTCGACCGGATCTCGAAGCTCCGTTCCGCGTTGCCCTTCGGGATCGACGGGATCGTCGTCAAGCTGGACTCGTTGGCGGAGCAGGCGGCGGCCGGGAACGGTTCGCGCCACCCGCACTGGGCGACCGCGTACAAGCTGCCGGCGGTGGAGCGCCGCACCCGGCTGTTGGAGGTGACCTGGTCGGTGGGCCGTACCGGGGTGCTGGCGCCGACGGCGGTGCTGGAGCCGGTGGAGATCGACGGTTCGGTGATCCGGCACGCCACGCTGCACAACCCGGCCGACATCGAGCGGCGCGGTCTGCGCCTCGGTGACACGGTGACGGTCCGCAAGGCCGGCGACGTCATTCCGCGCGTCGAGGCGCCGGTGGTGGAGCTGCGGACCGGCGAGGAGCGGGCGATCGAGTTCCCGTCCGTGTGCCCGGGCTGCCAGGGCGCCGTCGACCGGTCCCAGGAGCGTTGGCGCTGCGGACGGCCCGCCGACTGCGGTCGGATCGCGGCGATCCTGTACGCGGCCGGGCGCGACCAGCTCGACATCGACGGGCTGGGCGAGCGGTACGTCCGCGCCCTGGTCGAGGAGGAGGGGGTGCGCGACGTGGCGGACCTGTTCACCCTGGACGAGGCGGCGTTGGCGCGGGCGGCCGGGAGCGAGAAGCGCGGGCTGAAGCTCGCGGAGCAGATCGCGGGCGCGAAGGACCGTCCGTTGTCGCGGGTGTTCTGCGCGCTCGGGGTCGTCGGCACCGGGCGGGGCATGTCCCGGCGGATCGCCCGGCACTTCGGGACGATGGAGGCGATCCGGGCGGCCGACGCCGAGGCCATGACCGGGGTGGAACTGGTCGGCGCCGCCAAGGCTGCGGCGATCGTCGCTCAGGTCGCCGAGCTGGGAGCGGTCGTCGACAAGCTGGTGGCGGCCGGGGTCAACCTCGTCGAGCCGCAGGTTCCGGGCCGGGCGACGGTCCCCGCCGACGGCGGCGCGGGTGACAGCCTCGGGGGTGACGTCACCGCCGGACCGCTGGCCGGTGAGACGGTGGTGATCACGGGAAAAATGACCGGCGCCTTGTCCGCCTACGGCACCCGCACCGCGCTGTTGGAGCTCGTCGAGCGGGCCGGCGGGAAGTCGGCGAGCAGTGTGTCGGGGCGTACGACGCTCCTCGTGGCGGGTGAGAAGGCGGGCAGCAAGGTCGCCAAGGCCGAGGCGGCGGGCATCACGATCCTCGGGGAGGAGGAGTTCGCGCTGCGGATCGCCGTCGTGCTCAGTGCGTGAGCGGCGGGGGCGGGGTGACGGCGAGGAGGGGCGGCGCCGGCGAGGTGTGGCGGTGTCCGCAGGGCTCGAAGACCAGGACGACCGGTTCGCCGGGCCGTTGGCGCCAGGAGATGCGCTCCGGCGCGACGACGCACACCGGGCAGTCGGGCAGCGGGCCCGGCCCGCTCCGGTCCTCGGGCGCGGCCGTGAGGACCGACGGCATGGGGTGAGGGTCACGCATGGCGGCTCCCTGGTGCGGCGGCTGTGCTCCTGGCACTGTGCCATGCGCGGCCCCTCCGCCGCACGGGCGAATCGTCCAGTGTTTTCGCTGGTCAGCGGTTCGGACGCCGGACGGATTCGGGTCCTGCGGGGCACATGGTGATCAAGTGGCCCTCCGGTCGGGCTCGACCAGCCCCGACTCGTAGGCGGCGATCACCGCCTGGGCGCGGTCGCGGACGCCCAGCTTGCCGAAGATGCCGGTGATGTGGTTCTTGACCGTGGAGACGCTGATGTCCAGTTCGACCGCTATCGCGGCGTTGTCGAGGCCTCCGGCGAGCAGGCGCCAGATCTCCAGCTCGCGTGGGGTCAGTCCGGTGGGTGACTCGGGGACCGGGCGGCGTTCGCGCGCGGGTGCGCGCACGTAGGTGGAGATGAGCCGGGTGAGGAGCCGGGGGGCGACGGCGGCCTCGCCCGCGTGGACGGTGCGGACCGCCGCGATCAGCTCTTCCGGGGACACGTCCTTGGGAAGGAAGCCGTGGGCGCCGGCGCGCAGGGCGGCGACCACGTACTCGTCCATGTCGAAGGTGCTCAGGGCCAGGACCCGGGAGCCGGGCAGGGCGGTGGCCAGCCGTTCGGTGGCCTGTACGCCGTCGAGCACCGGCATCCGGATGTCCATGACGACCACGTCGGGCTCCAGCCGCAGGGCCAGTTCGACGGCCTCGGCGCCGTTGCCGGCCTCGCCGACGACCTCGACGTCCGGGTGCGGGGCCAGGATCAGGGCCAGGCCCCGCCGCACCAGCGGCTGGTCGTCGGCGATGAGCACGCGGATCATCGGTGGTGTTCCTCTCCATCGGCGGTGCCCGCTCCCGGTGCCACCGGGAGCCGCGCCGCGACCCGGAACCCGCCCTCCCTCAGCGGGGCGGCCTCCAGGGTGCCGCCCTGCAGGGCGACGCGTTCACGCATTCCGATCAGACCGTACCCGCCGCGGGCCGGGGCCCGCGAAGCCGCGGTGCGCCTGCCGGATCCGGCGCCCTCGGCGTCGCCCCGCGCCTCGCCCGTGCGGCGGCCCGTTCCGTCGTCGCGGACCTCGACGGTGACCTCGTCGGGGTGGTAGGTCAGCCGTACCCGGGCCGCGGAATCCCCGGCGTGCTTGCGGGCGTTGGTCAGGGCCTCCTGGACGACCCGGAACACGGTCAGGCCGACGGTCGGCGGCAGCGGGCGTACGGTTCCGTCGACGGTGAGCTCGGTGTCCATGCCGGCGAGGCGGCTCTCGGTGACGATCCTGGCCAGGTCCTCGGGCCCCGGCTGCGGCGCCGGCGGGTTCGCCTCCGGTTCCTCACCGGCCCTCAGGACGTCGAGCAACTGGCGCATTTCGCTCAGGGCCATCCGCCCGGAGCCTTCCAGGGTGACGAGGGCCTCGCGGGCGGCCTCGGGGTCGTGCGCGAGGTTGGCCCGTGCTCCGCCGGCCATCAGCTGCATGGTGGTGATGTGGTGGGCGACGATGTCGTGCAGTTCCCGGGCGATGCGGCGGCGTTCCTCGGCGAGCGCCCGCTCGGCGTGGAGCGTGCGGTTGGCCTCGGACTCCCGTTGCCGGTGGTTCATCGCCAGGGCGGCCCCGACGACGATCGCGGCGGCGGCCGCGTTGGCGAGGAGCCCCCAACCTCCGGGGAGCAGCATGCCGCCCTGGCCGACGGAGGGCAGCGGGACCGCCGCCAGGCCCGCGACGGCCGCCACGACGGGCCGGCAGCTGCGGACCACCGTGTACAGGGCGATGACCAGGCTGAGACCGAAGTGCGGTGAGACCGGGCCGGCCGTGTTCACCACCACGCCGAGCGCCAGGACCGCCGCGAGGACGAGGGTCGGGCGACGGTGACGGACGATCAGCGTCAGTCCCCCGAGGACCAGGGCGAACGCTGCGGGGATCCCCAGCGGGTTGCCGTCGAACTGGCTGGTGACGGAAAAGCCCAGCAGGTCGGCCGCCGCCGCCCCGACCGCCACCAGGGCGTCGTTGCGCGTCCACGCCGGTTTGTCGGTGCTCCTGCTCATCTGGCCGGTCCTCCCCCACGGGCCGCCGGGCCCGGCCGGTGCCGGGACCGCCCGCGGCCGGAATCCGTGGATCCATTCTGGCACCGGCCGGGGACCCGGCCACCGGCCCGTGGTCGGGTCCGGGACCGGGACCGGAGTCCTGGTCACGGCGGTCGGCGTGACCCTGGTCCCGGTGGGGAGATCCTCCTGCGCCCGGACGCCGGCGGCCCGGTCCGCTGATGGTCTTGGGGGGACCGCCGGGGTACTCCGGCGCCATCGCACGGACCGGAGGAGAAAAGTGATCCGCGCCCTGACGGGATGCTCGACGAGGAATCCGTGGAAGGTGATAGCCCTGTGGGCGGTGCTGGGCATCGCGCTGACCATCATGGGCCAGGCGTTCGTCTTCCGCGCGACCCAGACGGGCAACGGCGACTTCCTGCCCGCGCACTACGATTCGGCCGCCGCGCTGAAGATCGCCGAGGAGAGTTTCGGGGTGCGCCCGGACTCCGATCCGCTGACGGTGCTGGTCGCCCGGAGCGACGGGGCCGCGCTCTCCCCCGCCGACGAGCGGCGAGTCGACGAGGTGACGGACCGGTTGGCGGGCGAGCGGATCGTGATGCCCGTCACCAAGAACACCATGCCGCTGGCCCAGGACCATTCCCAGGTACCCGTGTTCGGCGGGCGCCTGACGGCGCCGGACCGTGCCTTCCGGTTGCTGTCGGTGGAACTGAAGGGCAATCCGGCGGACCCGGGGGTGCAGGACACCTACCGGGCCTTCCGGGACCACACCCGCGAGGCCTTCCGGGAGGCGGGCCTGCGCACCGGGTTCACCGGCGGGCCGGCCACCGGCGTGGACACCGTCGACGCCGAGAAGACCCGTACGGCGGTCGTCGGGGCGGTGATGACGGGGCTGATCGTGCTGCTCCACGTGCTGGTGTTCCGCAGCCTGGCGGCCGCGCTGCTACCGCTGGTCGCGGTGGCCGTCATCGGGGGTGCGGCGACGGGCGTGGTCGTCGGCGCGTCCTTGCTGACGGGCATCCAACTGGCCGCCTCCACCCCGGGGCTGATCAACGTGGTGCTGGTGGGCATCGGGGTGGACTACTTCCTCTTCCTCCTGTTCCGGTTCCGCGAGCGGTTGCGGACGCACCCGACCGAGTCGGGCCGGGACGCGGCGCGGGAGGTCGCGGGCCGGGTGGGCACGGCCGTCACCTCGGCGGCGCTGACGATCGTGGCCGCGTTCGCCACGCTCGGGATCGCCTCCTTCGGCCAGTTCCGGGTACTGGGCCCGGCCATCGCGGTGTCCGTCCTGGTGATGCTGCTGGGCAGCCTGACGCTGATGCCCGCGCTGCTCGCGGTCACCGGGCGCGGAATGTTCTGGCCGTCCCGTTCCCTGAGGCACGAACCCCCCGCCGGCGCGGCCGGCCGGCTGGGCGCGCTGGTGGCGCGGCGTCCGACGGCGCTGGTGATCGCCTCGGTGGCACTGCTCGGGGCACTCGCGGCGGGCCTGACCGGGATGCGCATGGACTACGGGCAGGGCGGCGCGGGCGGCGAGCGTACGGCCGCCGTGGAGACGGCGGAGGAGATCGCCCGGTCGCTGCCCGCCGGGGTCTCGGATCCGACGGGCGTGTTCGTCTCGGCCGAGGACGGCGCACCCTTGAGCGCCGAGCGGCTGGCCGGTCTCGCCGGGGCGCTGGCCGAGGTGCCGGGTGTGGGTCGGGTCGTCCCGACCGTGTTGAGCGAGGACCGCGGCGCCGCGCGCATCGACCTGTTGCTGACGGCCGGATCGGGTACTCAGCAGGCCCGTGACCTGGTCTCGGGTCCGGTCCGGGAGACGGTACGGGCGAACCTGCCGGTGGGCACCGAGGTGCACGTCGGGGGCACGGCCGCGGTGTTCGCCGACATCTCGGTGGCGGTGGACGAGGACCTGAAGGTGATCTTCCCGGTGGCGGCGGTCCTGATCGGGATCATCCTGCTCGTGCTGTTGCGGAGCCTGCCGGCACCGCTCGTGCTGATGGTCGCGGTCGGACTGGGCTTCGCGGCCACCCTGGGCGCCTCGACGCTGGTGTTCCAGCACGGACTCGGCCGTCCGGGCGTCGACTTCACCCTGCCGTTGGTGTTGTTCCTGTTCGTGGTGGCGCTCGGCACCGACTACAACATCCTGATCGGCGACCGGATCCGGGAGGAGATGGGACGGCCCGGCTCCGCCCGCGATGCGGTGGCCCGCGCCGTGCGGCACACCGCTCCGGCCGTCGCCACGGCGGGTCTGGTGCTGGCCGCCTCCTTCGGGAGCCTGGCCGTGAGCCCGCAGCCCGGTACGCAGCAGATCGGCTTCGCCACGGCGGTGGGGATCCTGTTGTCCGCGTTCGTCCTGTCGATCGTGCTGGTGCCGGCCGTGATCGCGCTCCTGGGCCGGTCCACCTGGTGGCCGGTGAAGCCGGGATCCGCCGCCGGGCGGGCGGAGGCCGCCCCGCCGGCGGACCGGGTCCCGGTGGGCTGAGGAGGACGCGGCCCGACGTGGAAGGGCGCCGGCGCGCGGGGACGTTACGGTCCC
>NZ_JBHVPG010000025.1:0-116867 GCF_042887545.1 Streptomyces sp. NPDC057939 | reverse complement strand
CGCCCGCGCGGCCGGCCGCCGGCGTGCACGCCGCGCTGCCGCGCCACACCGGCGGACGGCTCGCCGACGACGTCGCCCTGGTGGTGCTGCGCAACGACCGTGTCTGACCGAGCCGGCCGCGCCCACCCCCACCGACGGATCCGGCCCGCGGCCCGGGCCTCCCGGAAGCGGTGGTGCCGCTCCGCACCGGGCCGGTGGACGGGCCCGGTGCGGATACGGCCCGGCTGGCGGGGCCCGGCGACCAACCGGGGCCCGCGGCAGCCGTGGCGCGCCGCCCGCCTGCCATGGAGTGTCGGGCAGACAGCAAGGCGGGCGGCGCGGTGCCGGGTCGTCGCACTGTACGAGGGGGAGCCGACGACCCGAGCGGCCTCATTGGCGAGGCTCTTCAGTGAAGCGCGCCGGGCCCCCTCCGCGGCAGGGTGCGGATCGCATTTATGCGCGTACTCGATTCGCACCCCGTGTGAATCGGGCGTACTGCCCCTCGGGTGAAGTGCCCACCCGCTAGCCTGAATTCCGACGAGCCCTTGGAGGGCCCATGCAGCCCAATGCCCTGCTCGACGCCCTCCTCGCCGAGGCGGGCATGTCCCACGCCGGACTCGCCGCGCACGTCAACCAGGCGGGCCGGACCCGAGGACTCGCGCTGCGGTACGAACACACCGCGGTGTCCCGGTGGTTGAAGGGCCAGCGGCCGCGCGGCCAGGTGCCCGACCTGATCTGCGAGGTCCTCGGGGGACGCCTGCACCGCCCCGTGGCCCTCGACGACATCGGGCTCGGCGTGCCCGGCCTGCCCGCCCCGCACACGACCCGGCTCAGCGGGTTCGTCGACCGGGCCACCGCGCTGTGGCGCTCCGACGAGTTGGCCCGGCCCGGGCAGCTCACCGCCGAGGCGGTCACCGGGACCCCCGCCGTGATCCCGGTGTGGGAGTGGGAGAACCCGCCGGAGGACGCGGACGTCTCCCGTGAGGGGCCGCACCGGATCGGGCCCGAGCACATCGAGATCCTGCGGGCCGCCCGGGCGCACTACGAGCTGATGTACCGGCGGGCCGGCGGTGTCGCGACCCGGGACAGGATCGTCCGATTCCTCGGCAACGAGACGGCCCCGATGCTGCGCGGCAGTTATCCCGACCCGGTCGGACGCCTGCTCTACCGGGCCACCGGCTCCCTGGTGGCGGTGGCGGGGATCTGCGCGTACGACTCCGACGCCCACGGGCTCGCCCAGCGCTACTTCCACCAGGCGCTGCGCCTCGCGAAGGCCAGCGGGGACCGCGGGCTCGGCGCGTACGTCATCGCCCTGCTGGTCAACCAGTCCCTGCACCTGCGGGACCACCGGCAGGCCGTCGCCTTCGCCGAGGCCGCGCTGCGGGCCGCCGGCCGGCACACCACCCCGGCCCTGGCCGCCGACCTCCACGCGATGCAGGCCAAGGCGTACGCCCAACTCGGCGAGACTGCGGCGGCGTTGTCCTGCATCCGGCGCGCCGAGTCCGCGGCGGGGCGGATCCGAGCCGGTGCCGAGCCCGACGAGACCGGGTACGTGCAGCCCGGACTGGTGAACGTACAGGTCGCCGAGGCGCTGCTGGGCCTCGGCGACCTGCGGGCGGCGCACGCCCAGGCCGTCGAGGCCGTGGGCACCCCGGCGCACGACCGGGGTCGTGTGCACCGGCTGGCGATGCTGTGCGAGATCCAGCTGCGCCAGGGGGAGGCGGACGGGGCGGTGGCGACGGCGGCCGAAATGGCCGAACGGGCCAAGGGGATGGAGTCGCTGCGCCTGCGCGACCGGCTGCGGACGGTCCGCGAACAGCTGTTGACCTGCGGCTCGGCGGGTGTGGAGGATACCGCGCAGCTGATCGACGAGGCGCTGCGCGTTCCCCTGTGAGTGTGTGAGCTGCTGCGATGTTGTCACCAACGGAACCGGAAGGTGGCAATACCGTGCAGTGGACGAACTTGAGTGAGCAGACCGTGTACAAGAACCGCTGGTTCGACGTGAACCTCGCCGACGTGGAACTCCCCGACGGCCGGCACCTGGACCACTTCGTCATCAGGCTGCGGCCGGTCGCCGTCGCCACCGCCGTCAACGAGGCCAACGAGGTGTTGCTGCTGTGGCGGCACCGGTTCATCACCGACAGCTGGGGCTGGGAACTCCCCGCCGGGGTCGTCGAGGACGGGGAGGACATCGCGTGCGCGGCGGCCCGGGAGATGGAGGAGGAGTCGGGCTGGCGACCGGGCCCGCTGCACCACCTGATGACCGTCGAGCCGTCCAACGGCCTGACGGACGCCCGGCACCACCTCTACTGGGCCGACGGCGCGACCTGGACCGGGCACCCGCAGGACGCGTTCGAGTCGTCGCGCCGCGAGTGGGTCCCGCTCAAGCTGGTGCCGGACATGATCGCGCGCGGGGAGATCCCGGCCGCCAACATGGCGGCCGGGCTGCTCCTGCTGCACCACCTGCGGCTCGGCCGCCCGTAGGCACCGGCCGCCGGGGGCATCCGTACGCGGCCGCCCCCGCGGACCCCGGCGCCGCGCGGATCAGCCGTACGGGTAGAAGCCCGAGCCGGTCTTGCGGCCGAGCCGGCCCGCGTCGACCATCCGCTGGAGCAGCGGGGGAGCGGCGTACAGCGGCTCCTTGTACTCGGCGTACATGGAGTCGGCGATCGAGGCGATGGTGTCCAGACCGATCAGGTCGGACAGCTTGAGCGGGCCCATCGGGTGGGCGCAGCCCAGCTCCATGCCGTTGTCGATGTCCTCGCGGCTCGCGATGCCGGACTCGAACATCCGGATCGCGGACAGCAGGTACGGCACGAGCAGCGCGTTGACGACGAAACCGGAACGGTCCTGGGCGCGGACCGCGTGCTTGCCGAGCACGTCCCGCACCAGGGCCTCGGCCCGCTTGACCGTCTCCTCGGAGGTGGTCAGGGCCGGGATCAGCTCGACGAGCTTCTGCACCGGGGCCGGGTTGAAGAAGTGGATGCCGATGACCTGGTCCGGACGCGAGGTCGCGACGGCCAGCTTCACCAGCGGGATGGAGGAGGTGTTGGAGGCGAGGATCGCGTCCGGCCGGGTGATCACCTGGTCGAGGACCTGGAAGATCTCCGTCTTGACCTGCTCGTTCTCGACGACCGCCTCGATGACGAGGTCACGGTCGGCGAACTCGCCGAGGTCCGTGGTGAAGCTCAGGCGGGCCAGGGTGGCGTCCCGCTCCTCCTCGCTGATCTTGCCGCGTTCGGCGGCCTTGGTCAGGGAGTTGTGCAGCCTGGTCCGCCCGATCTCCAGCGCCTCGCCGGTGGTCTCGGCGACCATCACCTCAAGACCGCTGCGGGCGCACACCTCGGCGATGCCCGCGCCCATCTGGCCACAGCCCACCACGCCGACCCGGGTGATGTCGGTCGGGAGGGTAGAGAGGTCCGTCACGTCGTGCCTTTCGCTGCTCATCCATCGCGGGTCCCCCGTACTCGACAGTGGTAACTGCGTTCCGACGCCCGCCACGCCCCCCGACGTTACCCCCGACGTTGAGCTCCGTGGCGGGCCGGGGCGGGCATGCTGGGCGCACGCAACGCATTGTCACGGAACGGAACGGAGTCGTCACATGACGTACATCGGACGGCGGCAGCTGCTGGCCGGAGCGGCGGGGGCGCTGGCCTTCACGGCGGCGGCCGGCCCGGCGGCCGCGCTCGGCGGGGGCGCGGCGCCGGGGGAACGGGTGGCGGGGGAACGGGCGGCGACCCGGGGGCCCGCCCGGGAGTTCCGCGGCATGTGGATCGCCTCCGTGGAGAACGTGGACTGGCCCTCCAGGAGCGGTCTGCCGGCCGCGACGCAGCGCGCCGAACTGCTCTCGCTGCTGGACACCGCCGTCGAACGCCGACTGAACGCCGTCATCCTCCAGGTCAGGCCCACGGCCGACGCGATGTGGCCCTCGACCCGGGAGCCCTGGTCGCAGTGGCTGACCGGCCAGCAGGGGCGCGACCCGGGCTGGGACCCGCTGGGCACCGCGGTCACCGAGGCGCACGCGCGCGGCCTGGAGCTGCACGCCTGGTTCAACCCCTACCGGGTCGCCAACCACACCGACCGCAGCCGACTGGTCGCCACGCACCCCGCGCGCCGCAACCCCGGCTGGACCGTCCCGTACGGCGGGAAGCTCTACTACAACCCGGGGCTGCCGGAGGTGCGGGACTTCGTGCAGCGGGCGATGCTCGAAGCCGTCGAGCGCTACCCGGTGGACGGGGTGCACTGGGACGACTACTTCTACCCGTACCCCGTCACCGGTCAGTACTTCGACGACGACGCGGCCTTCGAGGAGTACGGCTCCGCCTTCGCCTCGCGCGCGGACTGGCGCCGGAACAACACCGACACCCTCGTGCGGGAGATGTCGCAGAAGCTGCGCACGGTGCGTCCCGCCGCGCGGTTCGGGGTCAGCCCGTTCGCGGTCTGGCGCAACTCCGACCGGGATCCCCTCGGCTCGCCGACCCGGGCGGGCGTGTCCACGTACGACGACCTGTACGCGGACACCCGCAAGTGGGTCACCGAGGGGTGGCTCCACTACATCGCGCCGCAGGCGTACTGGCACATCGGCCACCCGAGCGCCGACTACGCCGCCATCGTGCCCTGGTGGGCGGACGCCGTGCGGGGCACCGGGGTCGACCTGTACGTGGGGGAGGCGCTGTACCGCTGCGACGCCCGGAGCACCACGCCCGCCTGGCGGGACCCCGCGGAGCTGTCACGGCACGTACGGCTGGCCCGGGAGCACGCGGAGGTCCGCGGCCACGTCTACTTCTCGGCGAAGCAGGTGGTCGCGGACCCGAACGGGGCGATGGCCAGGGTCATCGCCGACCACTACCCGACGGCCGTGCCGCCGCGCTGAACCCGAAGCCACCCGTCAGTGGGCGGGGTCGGCGGGGTGCCGGACCACGCAGTCGGGTCCGGGAGCCATGAGCGCTTCGTGCCCGTCCTGGAAGCGGACCCGGTAGGGCGGGGTTCCGTTCTCCCCCAGGATCTGGGTGATCTCGCCGACCTTGTCGTTCTGTCCGACCACCCTGCCGTGCTGCACGATCTGGTCGCCCTCGGTGGCGTGCATGGTGAACCTCCTCGACGGTGGTCCGATCCGATCCGGTGATAGCAGTTTAGGGCGGTTCGCGGCTATTTGACCCGCTGAGTCGCGGTGATGCAGACCAGCACGGCACAGGCGGCCAGCGGGGTGGCGGGCGACAGCTCCTCGCCCAGCAGGAGCACCGACCACAGCAGGGTCAGCAGGGGCTGCGCGAGCTGGAGCTGGCTTGCGCGCGGGGCGCCGATCGCGGCCATGCCGCGGTACCAGACGTACAAGCCGAGGAAGGTGGATCCGGCCGCCGCCCAGACGAGCCCGACCAGGCCGTGGCCGGTGAGGTGCACGGGCTCGTACGCGAGACCGAGCGCGGAACCGGCCGCGCTGAGCGGCAGGCACAGCACCAGGGCCCAGCCGATCACCTGCCAGCCCGGCAGCGTCCGCGCGAGCCGGGCGCCCTCGGTGTAGCCGGCGGCGCACACCAGCAGTGCCCCGAACAGGTAGGCGTCGCCGGTCGAGACGCTGCCGCCGCTCTGGGCGAGGGTGAAGCCGAGCACGATCGCGGCACCGGCGACCGCCGCCGCCCAGAACCGCCGCGAGGGGCGCGCGCCGGTGCGCAGGGCGGACAGCGCGGCGGTGGTGAGCGGCAGCAGCCCGACGACGACGGCCGCGTGCGAGGTGGTCGACGTCTGTAGGGCCAGGGTGGTCAGCAGGGGGAAGCCCACGACCACCCCGCCCGCCACGACGGCGAGCCCGGTCCAGTGCTCGCGGGCGGGCGGCCGGACCCGGCCGGCCAGCAGGAAGACCCCGGCGATCGCCGCGGCGAGGAGACTGCGCAGCGCGACGAGGGACCAGGGGCCGAAGCTCTCCAGGCCCCAGGCGGTGGCGGGGAAGGTCAGCGAGAACGCGACGACGCCGAGCAGGGCGAGCAGCGTGCCCGAACGGCGGCCGCCGCCGTCGCCGGCATCTCCGGCGGTGCCGTTGGTGATGCCGACGGTGGATCCGGCGGCGGTGGCCGTGCCCGGGCCGTCTTCCGCGCCCGGGCCGCTTCGCGCGTCCGTGCCCACGCCCGGATCGCTTCCCGCGCCTGCGCCCGCGCCGCTTCCCTTGCCGGCCGCCGGACCGGAGGTGGGCCGGACCGCTATCGAGGTGGAGCGAGTAGCGCTATTCTGTGCTGTCATGTACGAGCGTAGCAGTGTGGCGGAACTCGCGGATTCGTTGAGGTCGGAGCTCGACCGCTATCCGGTAGGTGGAAAGCTGCCGTCGAGCCGAGCCTTGGTGGAGCGCTACCGGGTCAGCCCCGTCACCGTCACCCGGGCCCTCGCCCAGCTCGCCGCCGAGGGGCTGGTCGTCACCCGCCCCGGAGCCGGGGCGTTCCGGGCCCGGCCGCGTACGACGGCGCTCGCGCCGGCCGACACGTCCTGGCAGGAGGTCGCCCTCAGCGCCGAGGGCGCCGGGGACATCGTGCCGCGTTCCGTGGACGCCTCCGGGGTGCTGATCTCGCTCGCCGCTCCGCAGCCCGGGGTCATCGAGCTCAACAGCGGCTACCTCCACCCCTCGTTGCAGCCCGAGCGGGCGATGGCGGCCGCCCTGGCCCGCGCGGGGCGCCGGCCCGGGGCGTGGGGTCGCCCGCCCGTGGAGGGGTTGCCCGAGCTCCGCGACTGGTTCGCCCGGGAGATCGGGGGCGCCGCCGGGTCCGTGCGCGCCGCCGACGTGCTGATCTCGGCGGGCGGGCAGAGCGCCCTCACCACCGCCCTGCGGGCGCTGGCCCCGCCCGGCAGTCCGGTGCTGGTCGAGTCGCCCACCTATCCCGGGCTGCTGGCCATCGCCCGCTCCTCGGGCTGCCGGCCCGTTCCGGTCCCGGTCGACGCCGACGGGGTCCGGCCGGAGCTGCTCGCCGCCGCCTTCGAAGCCACGGGCGCGCGGGTCTTCGTGTGCCAGCCGGTGTTCCAGAACCCGACCGGCGCGGTGCTCTCCGCCGCGCGGCGGCCCGAGGTGCTGCGGATCGCGCGCGCCGCCGGTGCCTTCGTGGTGGAGGACGACTACGCCCGCCACATGGCCCACGACGACAGCGGCCCGCTGCCCGCCACCCTCGCCTCGGAGGATCCGGACGCCGTGGTGGTCCACGTCCGCTCCCTCACGAAGCCCACCTCGCCCAGCCTGCGGGTCGGGGCCATCGCCGCCCGCGGCCCCGTGCTGGACCGGCTTCGGGCCATCCAGGTCGTGGACAGCTTCTTCGTGTCCCGTCCCCTCCAGGAAGCCGCTCTCGAACTGGTCGGCTCGCCCGCCTGGCCCCGCCACCTGCGGTCGGTCGCCACCGAACTCCGCCACCGGCGGGACGTGCTGGCCGGGGCCCTGAGGCGCGACCTGCCCTCGGTCGAGCTGCCCCATCTGCCGTCCGGCGGTTACCAGTTGTGGGTCCGCCCCGGCGGGCCGGGCGACGACTCCGACTTCCAGGCGACGGCCCTGCGCGCCGGGGTCGCGGTCGCGCCGGGCCGCCCCTACTTCTGCGCCGAGCCGCCGGCCTCGTACGTCCGCCTCAGCTTCTCCGGCGTCCCGGGATCGGGTGAACTGACCGAGGCGGTGCGGCGGTTGCGGACCGCCCTGGACCGGGAGGCGGGCCGCGGTGATCAAACCGGTTGAGGGTCCGCGGGCGCGCTCCTAACCTGCGGGTATGACCGGTATGCAGATCGACTCGCTGGCCCGTCGCCCGGAACTGGCCTCCCGCCTGCACGAGATGGAGGACTCCTGGCCGGAGTTCTCCACGCACGACCCGCTGGCGTGGCTGCTCTACCCGCGCATCGTCACCGAGTTCCCGGAGTTCGTCTGGGTCGCGACCGAGGGCGACGAGGTGGTGGCCCGCGCCTACGCCGTGCCCTTCGCCCTGCACGCGGCCGGCCGGGACGGGGTGCTGCCCGGCCAGGGCTGGGACCGCGTCCTGATGTGGGCCTTCTCCGACCACCGGCGCGGCGTGCGCCCCGACACGCTCGGCGCGATCGAGGTCAGCGTCGCCACCGGTCGGCAGGGCGAGGGCCTCTCGGGCCGGATGCTCGCCGCGATGCGCGGGGCGGCCCGCGCCGCCGGGTTCGCCGAACTGGTGGCTCCGGTCCGGCCGAACGGCAAGCCCGCCGAGCCGGACGCGCCGATGGCGGAGTACGCGTACCGCACCCGCGAGGACGGTCTGCCGTACGACCCGTGGCTGCGGGTGCACGTGCGCGCGGGAGGGGTGATCGACTCGGTGGCCCCGCTGTCGATGACGATCAACGGCACCCTCGACGAGTGGCGCGAGTGGACCGGGCTGCCCTTCGACGAGCCCGGCCCCGTCCACGTGCCCGGGGCGTTGGCGCCCGTCCACTGCGAGCCGGAGCGCGGCCACGCGGTCTACGTGGAACCGAACGTGTGGGTCCGGCACGGGCTCGACGCCACCGCGGAGGGCGCCTCGGCTCAGAACAGCGAGACGGGGGCGGTCGCCGAGGAGGTGAGGTAGATCCCGCCGATGCCGGCGTAGGTGGCCCGGTAGCCGCGCAGGAGCTCGTCCAGCGGGATCGTCGGTCGGGCCGGGCTGTCGCAGCGCGCCTCCCCGAACTGGTCGGTGACGGCGGTGCACAGCGGGCGGCCGCCGAGGGTGGTGAAGGTGATGGGTACGCCGTCGAGCCCGGCGGGGGCGTCCACGATCCGTACGGTGGCGTTCAGGTTCTTCACGCCGAACAGCAGGCCGTTGAGCTTCGCCGGTCCGGCTCCCGCCACCGTGGCCACGGCGGGGCGGACGCGGTCGGGGGTGTCGCAGACCTGCGGGACGGCGGCGAAGACCTGACCGGTGGGGCAGGCGTGCACGGTCGCGACCCCGGCCGCGCACTGCACGTAGAAGCGGTGGTCCTGGGGCCTCGGCAGCCTTCCGTCGGCCCCGCACCGGTCGACCCCGGGCGCGGCGACGGCGGGCGCGGCGGCCAGTCCCAGTGCGAGCAGTGCTCCGGCGGCGGCCGCGGCGATTCCCCGATGGATGCGTAACACCATTCCCCCTGTAACCATGAGTAACTGGATGGATGCGTAGTGACTATATGCACGGCTCCCCGGCGGGCACAACGGAGCCTCCGTCGGCCGGCGCGGGCGAACATCCGGTAGCTTGAACGCGTTCAGTTGAACGTGTTCATCGGAATCGGGCGTACGGTCCGGGGCGAGGGGGCGGCCGTGGGAACCGGAGCGGTGACGGGCGGGGGAGCGCATGCCGGATTCGGCGACGGTGCGCGCGACTGGGCCCATCCGTGGCAGTACGCGCTGGCCCTGTGCGCGCTGCTGTCCCCCGTGCCGCCGGCGCTGTACTTGATCCCCTTCGTGGAAGGGTCGGTCCACCTGATGGTCTGTGCTGTGACGGCCGGTCTCGTGGCGCTCCCGCTCCTCCTCGGCAGGCGCCGGGCGTCGTTCGTGCGGGCGGCCGTCATCGTCGGGGTCGTCATGCTGTTCTGGTCGGTGCTCGGGTCCCTCGGCGGGATGATGATCTTCTTCCTGTCTGCCCCGCTGCTGTGGCTCGCGGCCGCCGCCGACCCCCGCCGCGGGCCCGCGGGGGCAGTGGCGGCCGGAGCCGGCGTGCTGCTGGTCGCGGCCATGGTGACCGTCCCCGGCTTCTGGTGGCAGCGGGGCTGAGCCGGGCCGTACGGGTCGTACGGGTCCGCGCCCCGGCCGTGCGGGCTCAGGCGTTCGCGTCGGGAGCCGGTGCGAGACCGTCCGCCACCAGGCCGGCCAGTACCGCCTGCCCCAGCGTCCGTACGGCGGACTGCGGGCGGACCATGACGGTGAACTCCTTGATCCGGCCCTCCTCGTCGAACTGGAGGAGGTCGATGCCGTGGATCTGCTTGCCCTCCACCAGGGCCCGGAAGGGCAGGATCACCGACGGCGCCTCCTGTCCGTCCGCACTCGTCTCGGCGGCGCCGTCGAGACGGCCGAGGTAGCGGAGGTCCTCGAAGGTGCGCAGCAGCACCCCGAAGAGGCCCATGACCATGTCCTTGCCCTCGAAGGGCTTGAACTTGACCGGGCTGTAGAGCCGGATGTCGTCCGTGAACAGGTCGTCCAGGGCGCCCAGGTCCCCCTTCTCGACGGCGGCGCGGAAGCGTTCGGCAGTCTCCATGACCCCTCCTCCTACTCATCAATATGACTAATCACTTTCTTGAGTATCATGCGGCTGACGGACCGGAAAAGGGAAGGGGCTGAGCCTCGATGGCCTTGCGGCATGCCGTACTCGCGGCGCTGCTGGACGACGAGTACAGCGGGTACGAACTGGCGAAGGAGTTCGGCGTCGGCGTGGCGAACTTCTGGCACGCCCTGCCCCAACAGGTCTACGCCGAACTCGCCAAGCTGGAGAAGGCCGGGCTCGTCGCGGGCCGCGAGGTGGTCCAGGAATCCCGGCCCAACAAGCGACTGTTCCGGGTCACCGAGGCCGGCCGCGCCGAGCTGGAGGCGTTCGCCGTGGCGGACGTGAAGACCTCCGTCATCCGGGACGACCTCCTCGTCAAGGTCCAGGCGTCCGACAGCATCGGAGCCGGCGCGGTGATCGCGCAGCTGGAGGAGCGGGCGGTGGCCGCCGAACGCAAGATCGAGTTCCTCGGCAAGCTGCTGCGCAACCTGCGCGGGGACACCGCCGAGGAGGAATACCTGCGCACGGGCCCCCGGGCCGGCGCCTATCTGACCTGCCTGCGCGGTCTGGCCTTCGAGCAGGGCCACCGCGACTGGTGTCTGCGGGCCGCCTCCGTGCTGCGCCTGCGCGAAGGGGGAACCATCCATGCCGAAGGCTGAGTACGCGCGCTACGTCGCCATCGGCGACAGCCAGACCGAGGGGGTCGGCGACGGCGACGACACCGTCGGCCTGCGGGGCTTCGCGGACCGGCTCGCCGAGCACCTCGCGGTGGCCAACCCCGGCCTGCTGTACGCCAACCTCGCCGTCCGGGGCCGGCTCGCCGGGCAGATCGTCGCCGAACAGGTGGAGCCGGCGCTGGCGCTGCGCCCGGATCTGGTCACCGTCATAGCGGGGGTCAACGACCTGCTCCGGCCAGGGTTCGACGCGGCACGGGTGGCGGGCCGGCTGGAGGAGGCATTCGCCGCCTTCGCCGCCGCCGGAGCGCAGGTCGCCACCGCGACCGTCCCCGACATCGGCCGGATCGCCCCCGCGGCCCGACCGCTGCGACCCCGCCTGCTCGCGCTCAACGCCCACATCCGCGAGGCGGCCGCCCGGCACGGGGTCGTGGTCGCCGAGACCGGCCTGTCCGACGTCGCGGCCGACCCGCGCCTGTGGGCGGTCGACCGGCTCCACGCCGGGCCCCTGGGCCACGCGCGGATCGCCGCCGCCCTGGCCGAGGCCCTCGGCGTGCCGGGCAGCGACGACAGCTGGTCCCACCCGCTGCCGCACCGCCCCGCCCCCTCCGCCCTGCGGACCGTCTCCACCGAGGTGGCCTGGGCGGCCGGATTCCTCGGGCCCTGGCTCGGTCGCCGGCTGCGCGGCCGCTCCTCCGGCGACGGGCGCAGCGCGAAGCGCCCGGAACTGCTGCCGGTCCTCCCGGGCGCGGCGGTCGCCGGACCCGCCGTCCTGGAGTCCGCGCCCGGCATCGCCGAACCCGCGCCGGGGGCCCCGTAGGCGCCGGGTGACGGTGGGCCCGCGTCGGCCCGCGTGGGTCGAGGGGCGGTCCCGCGCGGGTCGCCGGCCGGGTTCCGCCCCGCCCGGGCGTCGCGAGGTACCGCATCGGGGCTGCCCGGCAGCCGATGGAGCGGGAGAATGGAGGTCCGCGCCCCGACGCCCACTCCTCCGACGCCCACTCCTCCGACGGGCACGGTGACGCGGCCCCCGATGCCGTCGCACCCGGCCGGCGCGGGCGGAATACGGGCTTTGCATAAAAGTGCGGGGCTACGTATAGTCATGCCATCGATGAGGAGGATCCGATGGTGGTACGTGTAGCGGTGGCCGGTGCGAGCGGATACGCGGGCGGTGAGGTCCTGCGCCTGCTCCTGTCGCACCCCGAGGTGCAGATCGGCGCGCTGACGGGCAACTCCAACGCCGGACAGCCCCTCGGCCTCCTCCAGCCGCACCTCGCGCCGCTCGCCGACCGGATCCTGGAGGCGACCACCCCCGAGGTCCTCGCCGGCCACGACGTCGTGTTCCTCGCCCTGCCGCACGGCCAGTCCGCCGCCGTCGCCGCCCAGCTGGGTGAGGACGTCCTCGTCATCGACATGGGGGCCGACCACCGACTGAAGGACCCCGCCGACTGGGACGCCTTCTACGGCGCCCCGCACGCCGGAACCTGGCCCTACGGCCTGCCCGAACTCCCGGGCGGCCGGGCCGCCCTGGAAGGGTCCAGGCGCATCGCGGTGCCCGGCTGCTTCCCCACGGCCGTCTCCCTCGCCCTGTACCCCGCCTACCAGGCCGGGCTCGCCGAACCGGAGGCCGTGATCGTCGCCGCCACCGGTACCTCCGGCGCGGGCAAGGCGCTCAAGGCGAACCTGCTCGGCTCCGAGGTGATGGGCACCGCGACCCCCTACGGGGTGGGCGGCGTGCACCGGCACACCCCCGAGATGGTGCAGAACCTCTCGCCGCTGGCCGGGCAGCGCGTCAGCGTCTCCTTCACCCCGAACCTCGTGCCCATGCCGCGCGGCATCCTCGCCACCTGCTCGGCCAAGGCCCTCCCCGGCACCACCGCCGAATCCCTGCGCGCCGCCTACGAGAAGGCGTTCGCCGACGAGCCGTTCGTCCGACTGCTCCCCGAGGGCAGCTGGCCGACGACCAAGGCCGTCACCGGCTCCAACGCCGTCCAGATCCAGGTCGCCCTCGACACGGCCGCCGGACGGATCGTCGCCATCAGCGCGATCGACAACCTGACGAAGGGCACCGCCGGCGGCGCGGTGCAGAGCATGAACATCGCCCTCGGCCTGCCCGAGGCGCTGGGACTTTCCGCCATCGGAGTCGCCCCGTGAGCCCCGTCCGGCAGGGCCGGACGGGCGACGGCGACACCCGCCGCAGCGGCGGTGGAACGAACAAGGAGATGCAGTGAGCGTCACGGCAGCACAGGGATTCACGGCGGCGGGCATCGCCGCCGGGATCAAGGCGAACGGCAACCCCGACCTGGCCCTCGTGGTCAACCACGGGCCGCGACTGGCAGCCGCGGGCGTCTTCACCTCCAACCGCGTCAAGGCCGCGCCCGTGCACTGGTCCGAGCAGGTCCTGCGCGGCGGCGCCGTCAGCGCCGTCATCCTCAACTCCGGCGGCGCCAACGCCTGCACCGGCCCCAAGGGCTTCCAGGACACCCACGCCACCGCGGAGCGGACGGCCGAAGCCCTGAACACCCGGGGGCTCGGCATCGAGTTCAACGCCGGTGAGATCGCGGTCGCCTCGACCGGCCTGATCGGCGTACTGCTCCCCATGGACAAGCTGCTGCCGGGCATCGACACGGCCGTGTCCGTCCTCGACGCCGAAGGCGGCGAGGCCGCGGCCGTCGCCATCAAGACCACCGACACGGTCCACAAGACGGCCACCGCCGGCCAGGACGGCTGGACCGTCGGCGGCATGGCCAAGGGCGCGGGCATGCTCGCCCCGGGCCTGGCCACCATGCTCGTGGTGCTCACCACCGACGCGGACCTCGACAGCGCCGCCCTGGACAAGGCCCTGCGCGACGCGACCCGCACCACCTTCGACCGGATCGACTCCGACGGCTGCATGTCGACCAACGACACCGTGCTGCTGCTGGCCTCCGGCGCCTCCGGCGTGGTCCCGGCGTACGCGGACTTCGCGCGTGCCGTACGGACCGTCTGCGACGACCTCGCCCGCCAGTTGATCGGCGACGCGGAGGGGTCGAGCAAGGACATCCGCATCGAGGTGATCGGCGCGGCCACCGAGGGCGACGCGGTCGAGGTCGGCCGGTCCATCGCACGCAACAACCTGCTCAAGTGCGCCATCCACGGCGAGGACCCCAACTGGGGCCGGGTGCTCTCCGCCATCGGCACCACCGGGGCGGCCTTCGACCCCGACCGGCTGAACGTGGCCATCAACGACGTCTGGGTCTGCCGGAACGGCTCCGTCGGCGAGGACCGCGACCTGGTCTCGATGAAGGACCGCGAGGTCCGCATCACCGCCGACCTGTCCACCGGCGGCGAATCCGCCGTCATCTGGGCCAACGACCTGACGGCCGAGTACGTCCACGAGAACAGCGCGTACTCCTCATGAGCGCCGCCACCGGAAGTGCCCGCAAGCACACGGCCCTGCCCAAGGCGGAGATCCTCATCGAGGCCCTGCCCTGGCTCACCCGGCACAACGGCAAGATCGTCGTGATCAAGTTCGGCGGCAACGCCATGATCGACGAGGAGCTGAAGGCCGCCTTCGCCACGGACGTCGTCTTCCTGCGCCAGGCCGGCCTGCGGCCCGTCGTCGTGCACGGCGGCGGACCCCAGATCAACGCCCAGCTCGACAAGCAGGGCCTGGTCAGCGAGTTCAAGGCGGGCCTGCGCGTCACGACGCCGGAAGCCATGGACGTCGTACGGATGGTCCTGGCCGGTCAGGTCCAGCGCGAGCTGGTCGGGCTGCTCAACCAGCACGGGCCGCTCGCCGTCGGCATGACCGGCGAGGACGCCCACACCATCACCGCCACCCGGCACAGCCCGGAGATCGACGGCGAACTCGTCGACATCGGCCGGGTCGGGGAGATCACCGCGATCGACACCGGCGCGATCGAAGCACTGCTCGCCGACGGCAGGATCCCCGTCATCTCCTCCATCGCGCGCAGCGCGGACGATCACCACGTGTACAACGTGAACGCCGACACGGCCGCCGCGGCCCTCGCCGCGGCGCTCGGCGCCGAGACCCTGATGGTCCTCACCGACGTCGAGGGCCTCTACGCGGACTGGCCGAACAGCGACGAGGTCATCAGCCGGCTCACCGTCAGCGAGCTGGAGAAGCTGCTGCCCGAGCTGTCGAGCGGCATGGTGCCCAAGATGGAGGGCTGCCTGCACGCCGTCCGCGGCGGCGTCGGCACCGCCCGCGTGATCGACGGGCGCGTCCAGCACTCGATCCTGCTGGAGATCTTCACCGACGAGGGAATCGGCACGATGGTCGTGCCCGACGGACAGCAGGACGCACGGCCCGCGCGGCACCACGGACAGCAAGGGGGAACGGCATGACGACGGCAACGGGCAACGAGGGTTACGGCGCCCGCTGGCAGCAGGCGCTGACCAACAACTACGGCACCCCCGCGCTGGCGCTCGTGCGCGGCGAGGGCGCCCAGGTCTGGGACGCCGACGGCAAGCAGTACACCGACTACGTCGGCGGCATCGCGGTGAACGCCCTCGGGCACGCCCACCCGGCGGTCGTCGCGGCGGTCACCGCGCAGGTCTCCACCCTCGGCCACGTCTCCAACCTGTACGCCTCCGAGCCGGTCCTCGCGCTCGGCGAACGGCTGCTCCAGCTCTTCGGCCGCGACGGGCGGGTTTTCTTCTGCAACTCCGGAGCCGAGGCCGTCGAGGCCGTCTTCAAGATCGGCCGGCTCACCGGGCGCACCCACATGGTCGCCACCACGGGCGGCTTCCACGGCCGGACCATGGGCGCGCTCGCGCTCACCGGTCAGCCCGCGAAGCAGACCCCCTTCCTGCCGCTGCCCGGTGACGTCACGCACGTCCCGTACGGCGACGTGGAGGCCCTGCGGGCCGCCGTCACCGAGGAGACGGCGCTCGTCCTCATCGAACCGATCCAGGGCGAGAACGGCGTGGTCGTCCCGCCCGCCGGGTACCTGACGGCCGCCCGGGAGATCACCCGGGCCACCGGAACGCTCCTCGCGCTCGACGAGGTCCAGACCGGCATCGGCCGCTGCGGCCAGTGGTTCGAGCACCAGGCCCACGAGGGCGTCGAACCCGACCTCGTCACGCTCGCGAAGGGTCTGGGCGGCGGCCTGCCCATCGGTGCCGTCGTCGCCTTCGGCCAGAGCGCCGGCCTCCTCCAGCCCGGGCAGCACGGCACCACCTTCGGCGGGAACCCGGTCGCCTGCGCGGCCGGCCTCGCCGTGATCGACACCATCGCCGCCGACGGACTGCTCGACCGGGTGAAGGCGCGCGGCGAGCGGCTGCGCTCCGGAATCGAGGGCCTGCTCGACGGTCGGGGCCACCCACTGGTGTCCCACGTCCGCGGCGCCGGCCTGCTGCTGGGTATGGTGCTGACCGGGCCGCTCGCAGCGAAGGTGCAGCAGGCGGCTCAGGAGGCCGGATTCCTGGTCAACGCGCCCGCCCCCGACGTCGTGCGGCTGATGCCGCCGTTCGTCATCACCGAGGCCGAGGTGGACGCGTTCCTCGGGGCCCTGCCCGGCATCCTCGACGCAGCGGGACGATCCGGAGAATGAGACGACGATGAGTCACGCGCAGGAACACGAGCAGAACGGCCAGTCCGTCCCGCAGACCCGTACCGCCCGGCACCGCCGGATCGTGGACATCCTCAACCGGCAGCCGGTCCGATCCCAGAGCCAGCTCGCGAAGCTGCTCGCCGACGACGGTTTGAGCGTCACCCAGGCGACGCTCTCGCGGGACCTCGACGAGCTCGGCGCGGTGAAGATCCGCAACACCGGCGGCGAGCTGATCTACGCGGTGCCCAGCGAGGGCGGCTTCCGCACTCCGCAGGCCCCCCTCGGGGAGTCGGCGAAGGAGGAACGGATGCGGCGCCTCTCCGGGGAGCTGCTGATCTCGGCGGAGGCCTCCGCGAACCTCGTGGTCCTGCGCACCCCGCCAGGGGCGGCCCAGTTCCTCGCCTCGGCGATCGACCAGGCCGAACTCCAGGCGATCCTAGGCACCATCGCTGGCGATGACACGCTGATGCTGATCAGCCGCGACCCGGCCGGCGGCCAAGCGCTCGCCGACCACCTCCTGCGGCTGGCCCAGAAGGAGAGCTGAGGCCCGCGGCGGGGCGCCCGCGCCGCGTGACGCCCCCGCGGGCGTCTCAGTACCGCGTCACGTCCAACGGGCCCGACCCCGTACCGATCGCGAGGTGCGGGGCGCGGCGGGGGTCGGCCCAGCGGAGGATCGCGCGCATGGCGCCCTCCGGGACGGAGACGCAGCCGGCGGTGGCGCCCTTGCCGTTCACGTGCAGGAAGATGCCCGCGCCCCGACCCCGCACCGGCCGCTCGTAGTTGAAGCCGACGACCAGGGCGTGTGCGTACTGTCCTGCGTACGTCACCAGGTGCTCGGCCTCGGTCGCCGCGCAGTCGGCGGGCAGCGGCTCGACCCAACGGTTGTAGCTGCCGGAGGCGTTGTCCTGGCACCACCACGAACGGTCCGTCACCCGCCGGTAGGCGTACGAGGTTCCGGCCGGGGCGTGCGCGATGCCGAAGGCGTACGGGAGGTCGTACAGGCCCGTCGGGGTGGTGTTCGTGCCCTGGGTCCGGGTCGCGCCGTCGGTCAGGCCCTTCGCGCCGAACCGGGCGGGCGCGCTGCCGGCCTCGTACCAGCGGCCGGCGCGACGGTCCCACCAGGTCAGCAGCCCCGTGGTGGATCCGGCGTCGGGCGCGACGGCGGTGATCAGCTGGCTCCCGCCGCCGGTGTCGGCGAGGCGGGCGGGCAACGGTTGCGGCCCGTGGGGGCCGTGGGGGGCCGGCGGGCCCTGCGGGAGCAGGGCGGCGGCGATCAGCGAGCCGGTGACGAGGGCGGTACGCAGCACCCGTCAGACGGTACGGGGCGAGGGGGGAGCGGCGGCGCAGGCAGGCCGTCGAACCCCGATTCGCCGAACATCCCCTGCCGCCTGCCGCCTGCCGCCTGCCGCCTGCCGCCTGCCGCCTGCCGCCTGCCGCCTGCGGCCTGCCGCCTGCCGCCGGGAGCGGGACCTTCACTTCGCGCCGCAGCCGGTCCCGCCCGCCGACCCCAGTCCCCGACCTCAGTCCCCGACCTTCAGGCGCCGGATCTCGGACCAGGGGAGGTCCGAGGTGTACCGCCCGAACAGCTCCCGCAGTTCCCGGCGGTCGAGTCCGCCCCGCGCCGCCGTCGCCCCCCAGTCCCAGCGCCGCAGCAGCGGCAGCGCCGCGTGCCGCAGCGCCGGCTCGGGATCGTCCAGCATGGCCACGGCCGCGCGCAGTCCGTCGTCCGACCCCTGGACGGCCAGCAGTCGTACGGCGGCCCGGCGGGTGTGCGCGGGCCGTCCCCGGCCGGTACGGGAGGCCAGCCAGTCGGCCGGCAACAGCCCCGCCACCGGCAGCAGCGACAGGGTCACCTCGCGGGCCACGGCCGGAGCCGGATCGTCCAGCAGCGGGCGCAGCACCTCCGGGCGGGAGCCCGGGCCGCCGAGCAGCCGTAGCGCGGCGACGGCCGCCGCCCGCACCGCTCCCTCGGGGTGGTCGAGCAGGCCCAGCAGGACGCCGGAGTCCTCGCGCCGGGCACATTCCGCCAGTCCGAGCACGGCGCCGGGGGAGGGGGCGCCGGCGCACCGGCGCAGGTAGTGGGCGCGGGCGTCGCCGTCCCGCCCGCCCCGCTGCCCGATCAGCCAGCGGGCGCAGGAGCGGACCAGCGCGGACGGGTCGGCGAGGTGACGCTCCGCCTCCCCGGCCCGGCCGGCCGCCCGCAGCGCCGTGACGCCGGCGGCCCGTACGGAACCCGAGCGGGCCCCCAGCAGGGAGTCGAGCGCGGCCGCGTCGGGGCCGTGCGCGGCCATCGCGGCCAGCGCGGCGTCCGTCCACAGGTGCCGCAGCACCGCGTCGGGTTCCCGGGCGGCCCGTCGGGCCGGCTCGGCCGCGTTGGGCGGGGTGGCTTCGAGGCCGATCCGTACGGCCGTCCTGCGGGTCGGCAGGTGGTGGTGGCGGTACAGCCCGGTCCGGACCCGCGCGTGGACGGGATCGCGCAGCGCCGCCTCGAACGCCTCGACCGCCCAGCGGCCTTCGCGCCGGCCGCTCAGGTGCGTCACCATGGGCGTCGCCGTGCGCAGGGTCCGCGGGCCGAAGTCCCGCAGCTCGGTGAGCAGGACCGACCGGGCGGCCTCGCGCACCTGCGGCGCCCAGTCCGCGCAGCGCAGGACGATCAGCGGCAGCAGCTCGGGGCGTCCGGCGGCCGCGCGGACCGCGGCCTCCCGGATTCGGCCGACCGGGTGGCAGAGCGCGGTCCCGGCCCGTTCGCCCAGACCCTCGCGGTGGCTCAGCAGACGGACTCCGAGGTCGAACGCGGCCCAGGCGTCGGGGTCCTCGGTGTCGATCGCCTCGTCGAGGGGGACGCCCCGCCCGCCGATGAGCTTCAGGGCTGCTTTGACGCCGGCGCGCACGTCCCACTTCGGGCGCTGTTGCATCAGCCGCCGGGCCCAGCGGCGGACCGCGTGGTCGGGGTGGGAGGTCAGGGACCGGGCCAGCCGGCGCCGGACCAGCAGCGGGCGCTCCTCGACCAGGGCCGGCGCCGACATCCGCACACAGGCCGGCCGGTCCGGCGCGAACAGGTCCAGGAGCCAGGACGCCGGCCTGCTGCGGGCGTGGGGGAGCACCGCCGAGCGGACCGCGCGGCGGGCCGGGGCGTGCGGGTCGCACAGGAACGGCAGCAACTGTTCCGGTGTCGCGGCGCGTTGCCGGCGCAGGCCGCAGAGGGCGGCGGTGCGTATCCGGCCGTCCGGATGGCAGGCCAGCTCCCACAACCGGGGCAGGTCCGGGGCCCCACCGGTCTCGGCCAGTCCGAGGACGGCCGCCGGCGCGGGCGTCGCGACCGCGCAGGCCGCGCGGTAGTGGGCCGTCGGGTCGCCGCCGGCCGCCCGCAGCTCGTGGCGCGCGGCCCCGCGCACCCGGGCCGCCGGGTCGTTCAGGTGGGTGCGCAGTTCATCGGCCCTGCCCGCCCGGCGCAGGGCGCCGACCGCGTGCGCGCGTACGGCGGAGCGGGAGTTGGCGAGCAGCGCGTCGAGCAGGTCGGCGGCCGGCGCCTCACCGGAGCGCTGCGCGAGGAAGTCCGCGACGGCTTCCTCGCAGCGCCGGCGCACGACCGGGTCCCGGCTCTCCGCGGCGATCCCCGCGAGCCGGGCGGGCGTCAGGGCCCCGGCGCGCAGCGCCAGTGCGAGGGACTCGCGCCGGATCTCGGGGGAGCGGCCGGGCAGTACGAACCCGGCCACCCGCTCGGCGGGCAGACCGCCGCGGCGCAGCGCCGTGAGGGCGATCCCCGGTGCGGGGTCGTCGGTGACGATGGCGGCGACCCGGTCCGGCGGGAACGTGCCGTGGTGCAGGGCGGCCTTGACCGCGGCGTGGCGGACCTCGGGGTCGGCGTCGTCGGCCAGCTCCGAGAGGATCCCGGCGGGCACGGAGCCCAGTCGCTCCAGGAGCAGGTCCCAGGCCCCGGCGCCGTGGCGGAGGGGACGTACGAGCACGGCGAGCGGGACCAGATCGTGTACGGTCCGGTCGCCGACCGCCGGCAGGGCCCCGGCCAGGACGGCCCGCGCGGCCTTCCGTACGGCCCGGTCGGCGTCGGCGCACCGGCTCACCAGCAGCGGCAGCAGGCCGTTCCGTCCCGCCGCGTGCCCGAGGGCGGCCTTCCGTACCCGTGGATCGTCGTGACACAGCCCGAGGGCGAGTTCGGCGTCGGTCGGGGGCTCGGCGCTCCGGGCCAGGCGGTGCCACTTCCCCCGGTGCGGGGCGGTGGACCGGTCGGCCACCTCGCTGTCGGGGAACGAATGCCCGCCCACCTCGACGGTGTCGCCTTCGTGCTCCCGGCCCGTGGCGCACCGGACCTCCCGCTCCAGCCGCCGCCACGCCTGCGGGCCGTCCCCGTCGAGGCACCGCGCGGGGTCCAGGCCGTGGAGGAGACGCTCCGCAGGGGAGCGGAACCGGGTGGGGCCGAGGGGTGGGAGTGGCTGCATGGGCGCAGCCTAGGTCCATCACGTAGGGGCTGACCTCAGGATATCCCCTCGATTGACGAAACATACGGAGCAGTGCATAGTTATGCCTGTCGTCGGATGAACCATGCCGGACCCAACGCTTCCGACATCTACGCACCGCAAGGAGGTAGCCGTGACCGAGCGCGTCGTACTCGCCTACTCGGGCGGACTGGACACCTCCGTCGCCATCGGCTGGATCGCCGAGGAGACGGGCGCCGAAGTCATCGCCGTCGCGGTGGACGTCGGTCAGGGCGGCGAGGACCTGGACGTCATCCGCAAGCGGGCCCTCGCCTGCGGCGCGGTCGAGGCCGAGGTCGCGGACGCCAGGGACGAGTTCGCCGACGAGTACTGCCTCCCGGCGATCAAGGCGAACGCCCTGTACATGGACCGGTACCCGCTGGTCTCGGCCCTGTCGCGGCCCGCCATCGTCAAGCACCTGGTCGCCGCCGCCCGCAAGCACGGCGCGAGCACCGTCGCCCACGGCTGCACCGGCAAGGGCAACGACCAGGTCCGCTTCGAGGCCGGCATCGCCGCCCTCGGCCCCGACCTCACCTGCATCGCCCCGGTCCGCGACTACGCCATGACCCGCGACAAGGCGATCGCCTTCGCCGAGCGGGCGGGACTCCCGATCGCGACCTCCAAGAAGTCCCCGTACTCGATCGACCAGAACGTCTTCGGGCGGGCAGTGGAGACGGGCTTCCTGGAGGACATCTGGAACGCCCCGATCGAGGACGTCTACGAGTACACGGCGAACCCGGCGCTGCCCCGCGAGGCGGACGAGGTCGTCATCTCCTTCGAGGAGGGCGTCCCGGTCGCCCTCGACGGCCGGCCCGTCACCGTCCTGCAGGCCATCCAGCAGCTCAACGAGCGGGCCGGGGCCCAGGGCGTCGGGCGGATCGACATCGTCGAGGACCGTCTCGTCGGCATCAAGTCCCGCGAGGTGTACGAGGCCCCGGGCGCGATCGCGCTGATCACCGCCCACCAGGAGCTGGAGAACGTCACCGTCGAGCGCGAGCTGGCCCGCTACAAGCGGCAGGTCGAGCAGCGCTGGGGCGAACTGGTCTACGACGGCCTGTGGTTCTCCCCGCTCAAGCGGGCCTTGGACGGCTTCGTCGACGAGGCCAACCGGCACGTCACGGGCGACGTACGGATGACCCTGCACGGAGGTCGGGCCGTCGTCACCGGCCGCAGGTCGGACGAGTCCCTGTACGACTTCAACCTCGCGACCTACGACTCGGGCGACACCTTCGACCAGTCCAAGGCCCAGGGGTTCATCGAGATCTTCGGTCTCTCCTCGAAGATCGCCGCACGCCGCGACCTCGCCTGATCCCGGTCGTTCTCACCACGCAGTACGAGACGGTCTCCCCGCACCTCCGCGACGGGGAGGCCGTCGCACCACCACCCTCATGAGGAGCAGTAGCTGTGAGCAGCAACAACGGTGACGTCCGGCTCTGGGGCGGCCGGTTCGCCGACGGCCCTTCCGAGGCCCTCGCGAAGCTTTCCGCGTCGGTCCACTTCGACTGGCGCCTCGCCCCGTACGACATCGCCGGCTCGCGCGCCCACGCCCGCGTCCTGCACAAGGCGGGCCTGCTCACCTCCGAGGAACTCGACCGCATGACGGCCGGGCTGGACCGCCTCGAAGCCGACGTCGCCGACGGCTCCTTCGTGGGCACCGTCGCCGACGAGGACGTCCACACCGCCCTGGAGCGGGGCCTGCTGGAGCGGCTCGGCGCCGACCTCGGCGGCAAGCTGCGGGCCGGCCGTTCGCGCAACGACCAGGTGGCCACCCTCTTCCGGATGTACCTGCGCGACCACGCGCGGATCATCGGCGGGCTGATCGCCGACCTCCAGGACGCGCTGATCGGCCTCGCCGAGGCGCACCCGGACGTGGCGATGCCGGGCCGCACGCACCTCCAGCACGCGCAGCCGGTGCTCTTCGCCCACCACGTGCTGGCCCACGTGCAGCCCCTGTCCCGGGACGCCGAGCGGCTGCGGCAGTGGGACACCCGCACCGCCGTCTCCCCGTACGGGTCGGGCGCGCTGGCCGGTTCCTCGCTGGGCCTGGACCCGGAGCAGGTGGCCGCCGACCTGGGCTTCGAGCGGGGTTCGGTCGGCAACTCGATCGACGGCACGGCTTCCCGCGACTTCGTCGCCGAGTTCGCCTTCGTGACCGCGATGATCGGGATCAACCTGTCCCGGATCGCCGAGGAGATCATCCTCTGGAACACGAAGGAGTTCTCCTTCGTCACGCTCCACGACGCCTTCTCCACCGGCTCGTCGATCATGCCGCAGAAGAAGAACCCCGACATCGCGGAGCTGGCGCGCGGCAAGTCGGGCCGCCTCATCGGCAACCTCACCGGCCTGCTCGCGACGCTCAAGGCGCTGCCGCTGGCCTACAACCGTGACCTCCAGGAGGACAAGGAGCCGGTCTTCGACTCCTGCGACACCCTGGAGGTCCTGCTGCCCGCCTTCACCGGCATGATGGCGACGCTCACGGTCAACCGGGAGCGGATGGAGGAACTGGCTCCGGCCGGCTTCTCCCTCGCGACCGACATCGCGGAATGGCTGGTCAAGCAGGGCGTCCCGTTCCGGGTGGCGCACGAGGTGGCCGGTGAGTGCGTCAAGGTCTGCGAGGGCGAGGGCATCGAGCTCGACCAGCTCACCGACGACCAGTTCGCCAAGATCTCGGAGCACCTCACCCCCGAGGTCCGGACCGTCCTGAACGTGAAGGGCGCGCTCGCCTCCCGCAACGGCCGGGGCGGCACCGCTCCGTCGGCCGTCGCCGTCCAGCTCACCGAGCTGAAGGCGGACCTGGTCATCCAGCACGCCTGGGCGATCCACAAGCAGTAGGTCCCCCCGGGGGACCCGTGCCGGGAGGGGCGGGTGGGAGCCGACCGGGATCCCACCCGCCCCTCCCGTGTCGGGGCCCGGGATCAGGACCCGTTCCCGGCCCAGGCGGCCAGGGCGTCGAAGTCCTCCCGCAGCAGGCCGAACCGCTCGTCGATCCGCATCAGCAGCGCGTGCGCCGGGTGGCGCGTCTCGACGTACTCCCGGTCCGCGTCGCCGATGTCGTCGTCGATCCAGGCGAACTCCCGCCCGCCCGCGTACTCCAGGACGTACTGCGTCTTCCAGAACGTGCCGCGCGGCGCCCGGCCGTGCATCTGCGGCCAGTCGATGAACGGCAGTCGGGGCAGTCCCAGGTGCGGGCCTATCCAGTCGTTGGCCTCGTCCTTCCAGGTCGTCGCCCAGACCAGTTCGTACGACTCCGCCAGCGCGAGCAGCTCCGCTCCGTGGTCGTGGTTCAGCCAGACCCTCAGCGGCTCGGCGCTCTCGGACTCCCGCCAGCCCGTGGGGCGCATCCGGTGCGTGGTGTAGCCCTCGGGGCGGCGTTGTGCCTTGGCCGCGTACGGGTTCAGCGGGCCGTCGACATCGATCAGCAGCAGCGGCTTCATCGGCTTCATCGCGCAAGAATTCCTTTCGGCCACCGGCTCCGGCAGCTCATTTTCGGGTTCACCCATCGATCGAATGAGACAAGAACGTCTCATTCGGGTTATGCTCGTCTCATGGCCATGGATCGTGACCAGGTGCTCCGCTCTGCGGCCGCCCTGCTTTCCCGCAAATCGACCGCCACGATGGACGAGGTCGCCCGCGCCGCCGGAATCGGCCGCGCGACCCTCCACCGGCACTTCGCCGGCCGGGACGCCCTCGTACGGGCCCTGGAGGAACTCGGCATCCGCGAGTTCGAGGTCGCCTTCGACAACGCCCGCCTCGAAGAGGGCACGGCGGTGGACGCGCTGCGGCGCCTGGTCGCCGAGGCCGAACCGAACGCCCAGCTGCTGGCCTTCCTCGTCACCGAGAACCAGCTCTTCGAGGGCGACCAGGTCAACGAGGGCTGGGCCCGCCTCGACGCCCGCGTCAGCGCGCTCTTCCGGCGAGGGCAGCAGGAGGGCGACATCAGGATCGACCTGAGCACCGCCTGGCTGACGGAGGCCCTCTACGGCCTCATCGGCGCCTGCGCCTGGGCCGTCATGGACGGCCGGGTCGCGGCCAAGGACTTCCAGTACATGATCATCGAGTTGCTGCTCGGTGGCGCACGACGGAGTGTGGAGTGATGAGCCGTACCGAACAGCTGAACCGGCGGACCGGAGCGGAGGGCGCGGGCCGCGGACGATGGCTCGCACTCTCCGTGCTCGTCCTGGCCGTGCTGCTGGTCGCGGTGGACGCCACCGTACTCGGCCTCGCCACCCCTGCCCTGAGCGAGGACCTCAAGCCGTCCGGCACGCAGCTGCTGTGGATCGGCGACATCTACTCGTTCGTGATCGCCGGACTGCTCGTCTCCATGGGCTCCCTCGGCGACCGCATCGGACGCAAGAAACTGCTGCTCGTCGGCGCCACCGCCTTCGGCGCCGTCTCGGTCCTCAACGCCTACGCGACGAGCCCCGAGATGATGATCGTCGCCCGGGCCCTGCTCGGCGTCGCCGGCGCCACCCTGATGCCGTCCACCCTCGCGCTGATCCGCAACATCTTCCACGACCCGAAGGAGCGCAGCCTCGCCATCGGCATCTGGGGCGCCACCGCCTCGGCGGGCGCGGCCGTCGGACCGGTCGTCGGCGGAGCCCTGCTCCAGCACTTCTGGTGGGGCTCGGTCTTCCTGATCAACCTGCCGGTCATGATCGCACTGGTGCTCGTCGGCATCAAGCTCCTGCCCGAATCCAAGAACCCCGTGGCCGGCCCCTGGGACCTGGTCAGCGTCGCCCTGTCGCTCGTCGGCATCATCGGCGTCGTCTACGCCGTCAAGGAAGTCGCCACCCACGGCCTCACCTGGGGCGTGTGGGCCGCCGCCGTCATCGGCGCCGGATGCCTGTACGCCTTCGTCCGACGCCAGTTCACCCTGCCGTCCCCGCTCCTCGACATGCGGCTCTTCAAGCACCGCGGGTTCTCCGGCGCGGTCCTCGCCGACCTCCTCACCGTCTTCGGCCTCTCCGGCCTGGTCTTCTTCCTCTCCCAGTTCCTCCAGCTCGTGCAGGGCCGGGACCCCCTGGAGGCGGGCCTGGCCGAACTGCCCGCCGCGATCGGCGCGGTCGTCACCGGTCTCGTCGCCGGCCGCTACGCCCGCAAGTACTCGGTACGGGGCATCGTCGCGGGCGGCCTCGCCGCCATAGGTCTGGCCCTGGCCGCGCTCACCGTGATCCACAAGGAGACCGGCTACCCGCTGCTCGGCGCGGCCCTGCTCGTCGTCGGCCTCGGCGCGGGCTTCTCCTTCACCGTCACCGCCGACGTGATCCTCTCCAGCGTCCCCAAGGAGCAGGCCGGATCCGCCTCGGCCGTCTCCGAGACCGCGTACGAACTCGGCGCCGCGCTCGGCATCGCCCTGCTCGGCTCCATCGTGACCGGCGTCTACCAGAGCTTCACCGCCCCGGCCGGCGTCCCCGCCCCCGTCGCCGACGCCGCGCACGAATCGCTGGGCGGCGCGGTGGAGGCCGCGAAGGCCCTGGACCCGCTGACCGCCTCGCAGATGGTCGGATCCGCCCAGGAGGCCTTCGTCGACGGCCTGCGGCTCGCCTCCGGCGTCGGCGCGGCCGTCCTCCTGGCCACCGCCGCGGCCGCCTGGTTCCTCCTCAGGGGCCAGAAGCTCCAGGACGGCCTGGAGCACTGACCCGCCGTCCGCACGCCAAAGGGAGCCGCCCGGACCGTGGTTGACAGTGCGCGGAGCGGCGGGACACCATCCCCGCGATGGAGATCAACGACCTGACCCCGGCCGAACGCCGCGTATGGGAAGCCTTCCCGCGCGGCGTTCGCGTCGATTTCCGGACGGATCCCGACGAGACCGGAGCCGGCGGGGCGACCTGGGGCCCCGAGCGGACCGTACGCGCCGAAGTGCTCACCGCCCTGCTGCTGGACGGCCCCCGCGTCGAGGGCCGGGTCCCCGGACTCAACCTCAAGGGCGCCCGGATCACCGGCCCGCTGAACCTCAAGTACGCCGTCGTCGACCACCCCGTCCGGCTGCGCGCCTGCTGGTTCGAACTCCGGCCCGTGCTCTACGGGGCCCAGCTCAGGTCCTTCGTCGTCAACGACTCCACCCTCCCCGGCCTGACCGCCGGCCTGGCCCGCTTCGACGTCGCGCTCAAACTGTCCGGCTGCCGCCTCACCGGACCGGTCCGGCTCTCCGGGGCCCGCATGGCCGGCGGCCTGTTCCTGTCGCGTTCGGTCATCGGCGTCCTGCCGGGCGAGGGCGACCCGGAGGAGGCCGCGGAAGCGCCGCTCCAGGTGAACCACGCCGAGATAGGCACCGACGTCATCGCTGTCGGAGCCACCGTTCACGGCGAGACCCGTCTCAACGGAACCACCGTCGGCGGGCTGGTCAACCTGGACGACGCGCGCCTCCTGGCCCCCGGCCGGACCGCCCTGCACGCCGAGACGCTCGCCGTCGGTACGGACCTGCGGGCCGCGCGGATGGAGGCCCGCGGCATGGTCAACCTCACGGGCGCCCGCATACCGGGCCAGCTCTACTTCGCTCAGGCTTCCTTCGTGAACCCCGACGGCACCGCCCTGCGGGCCTCCAGCTGCGTGATCGGCGAGGTGTGGTTGCGGCGCTGCGAGCGGATCCAGGGCACCGTGAACCTGCGCCGCTCCCAGTTCGACCTGCTGCACGTATCGCCCGGGACCTGGCCGCAGTGCCTGCGCCTCGACGGCCTCACCTACCGCACCCTCGCCCCGCACCTGCCCGCCGCGGAACGCCTGCCCGCCCTGGAACGGGAGGAGTCGGGCTACCTCCCGTACGCCTACGAACAGCTCGCGGGGGCCTACCGTACGGTCGGCGACGAGACGGCGGCCCGGACCGTGCAGCTCGCCAAGCTACGCCGGCACCGGCGCACCCTGCCCCGGCCCGCGCGACTGTGGGGGCTGCTCCAGGACGTCACCGTCGGCTACGGCTTCCGGCCGCTGCGGGCGGCGGGCTGGCTGGCGGCGCTGCTGCTGACCGGGGCCGTCGCCTACGCGACGCACCCGCCGAGGGCACTGAAGCCGGGGGAGGCCCCCGACTTCAACGCGGTCTTCTACACGATCGACCTGATGGTGCCGATCGTCGGCTTCGGCCAGGAGTCGGCGTACGCGCCGGGCGGCTGGTACCAGTGGCTGTCGTACCTGCTCATCGTGACCGGCTGGATCCTCGCCACCACGACGGCGGCGGGCGTCAGCCGGTCCCTCCAACGCCAGTGAACGGGCGTCAGGCGGCCTTCGCCTTGGTGGCGTACATGTCCACGTACTCCTGGCCCGACAGGCGCATGACCTCGGCCATCACCGAGTCGGTGACGGCGCGCAGCACGTAGCGGTCGCGGTCCATGCCCTCGTACCGGGAGAACTCCATCGGCTCGCCGAATCGGACGGTGACCCGGCCCGGACGGGGCATGCCCGCGCCGCCGGGCTGGAGCTTGTCGGTGCCGATCATCGCGAAGGGGACCACGGGCGCGCCGGTCATCAGGGTCAGGCGGGCGATGCCGGTGCGGCCCCGGTACAGGCGGCCGTCGGGGGAGCGGGTGCCCTCGGGGTAGATGCCGAAGATCTTGCCCTCGTCGAGGATGCGTCGACCGGTCATCAGGGCCGCGACCCCGCCGTTCGCACCGTCACGGTCGACGGGGATCATGCCGGCGCCGGTGAAGAACCAGGCCATGAGCCGGCCCTTGAGGCCCTTGCCCGTCACGTACTCGTCCTTGCCGATGAAGTGGACCGTGCGGTCGCAGACCAGCGGGAGGATCATCGAGTCGATGAAGGTGAGGTGGTTGCCCGCCAGGATCACCGCACCGGTGCCCGGAATGTTCTCGATGCCCTCCACGCGGGTGCGGAACATCAGGCGCATGACCGGTCCGACAGTGGCTTTGATGAGCGCGGTACGGAACAACGTGAGCCCTCCGGCATCGAAAAGCGGTTTCGCACCACACGGCGGTAGTGCAGGTGAGGACGATACTCGCGGGTCAGCCCTGATCGCACATCGGGTTCACGAGGCGGATACGCGATGTTGACGCACGTTTCCGCCATGTTCCGCGGTGGAGCGCGTTCCCGTCACCCTCCCTTGCCTACCATCGGCAGGCCGATTCGGGCCGCGGGACACCCGGAACCCCGGGAGAGCGAGCCCCTTTCAGACCGAGGAGTGCACGGATGACACAGGGTGGGGCAGCGCGGCGCACGGTCCTGGGGGCGGCGGTCCTGGCGGCCGGAACCTCGATGACCGCCCTCGGGGCGGGCACGGCCTCCGCGGCCGGCGGCGAACGGGCCGGCGGCGGCCAGGGCGGGGGCGGCGGCTACCGGGACCTGCCGGTCCCGACGGTGATCGGCCACCGGGGTGCCTGCGGCTACCGGCCCGAGCACACCCTGGGCTCCTACCAGCTCGCCCTCGACCTCGGCGCCGACGTGATCGAACAGGACATCGTCCCCACCAAGGACGGCCACCTGGTCTGCCGCCACGAGAACGAGATCGGCGGCACCACCGACGTCGCCGACCATCCCGCCTTCGCCGCCCGACGCACCACCAAGTCCATCGACGGGGTCTCCGTCACCGGCTGGTTCACCGAGGACTTCACCCTCGCCGAACTGAAGACCCTGCGCGCGAAGGAACGGATCCCCGCGGTCCGCCAGCGCAACACGCTCTACGACGGCCGGTGGGCCGTCCCCACCTTCGAAGAGGTCCTGCGCTGGGCGAACCGGGAGGGCCGACGGCGCGACAAGCAGGTCTGGCTGCACGTCGAGACCAAGCACCCCACCTACTTCCGAGCCCTGGGCCTGGGCCTGGAGGAGCCCCTCACCCGGCTCCTGCGCCGCTACGGACGCGACGGCCGGGACGCCGCCGTCTTCCTCCAGTCCTTCGAACCCTCCAGCATCCAGCGGCTCTCCCGGCTGGTCTCCGCACCCCGCGTGGTGCTGCTCTCCGCCGCGAACACCCGGCCCTGGGACTTCGAGGTGGCCAAGGACCCCCGCACCGTCGCCGACCTCGTCAAGCCCGAGGGCCTCAAGTGGATCTCCGGCTTCGCCCAGGGCATCGGCCCCACCCTGGACCTGGTCATCCCGCGCGACGCGGCCGGAAGGCTCGGCACGCCCACCACCCTCGTCAAGGACGCCCACGCACGGGGGCTGCTGCTGCACCCCTACACCGCGCGCAACGAGAACAGCTTCCTGCCGGCCGAGTACCGCAGGGGCACGGATCCGGCCGCGTACGGGGACGCCTTCGGCGCGTACGCGAAGTACTTCGAGCAGGGCATCGACGGGATCTTCACCGACAACCCCGACACCGGCCTGCTCGCCGCGGAGGCCTTCCGCCCCGGCCGCGGCGCCGACCGCTAGGGCCGGGCGGCGTCGGCGACGCAGGCGTCAACCGGCAGGCCCCCGTCCCCGTACGGGTGGGTCGGGTCCGGCGGGGAAACCGTCCGGCCCGGCCCCCGCGTCCCGCCCGGCATGGACCTCCTGAAGGACTCCGACCTCCTGACCGAACTCGGCCCGCTGCTCTCCGCCGAGGCCGCCGCGGAAGCCCCGGCCGCCGGGGTCGACGCCGCAGACCTGGAACAGGCCGTCTGGGTAAGGCTGCTGGAGCACGGCCCCCGCGAGACCGAACCCGCCGGGCCCACCGGCCGGGCCCGCTGGCTGCGGCGGGCCGTGCGGGCCGAGGCCCGGCTCGCTCGGCGCAGGGCCCGGCGGGAGGTCCCGTACGGCGGGTCGCCCGCCGATGCCGGAGGGGAGCCGGAAGGCGCCCTGCTGCACGGCGAGGACAACCGGGCCCTTCGGTCGGCGGTAGCCCGGTTGCCCGGACGCTGTCCGGAACTCATGGGAGCACTTCTTTCGCCGAGAGACCTCACTTACCGTGAAATCGCAGGAGAGTTGGGTATCTCACAAGGAAGTTTGGGGCCCGTCCGTTCCCGTTGCCTGGGATGTCTGCGCAGAATGCTCGCTGCAGAGGTTGCGGCTCCTGGCCTGCGGGGAAAGGAGCGGTAGACCAAAGGGCCACCAGGTGAGCGGGAGGCATGCGCACATGGGCATGAGCGTGACGATTTCGGCGGCGACCGCCGAGGACGCCGAGCAGATCTTCAAGCTGCAGTATCTGGCGTTCCAGCGGGAGGCGGAGCTGTACGGCAACTACCTCATCCAGCCGCTCACCCAGTCCCTGGACTCCCTCAAGGCGGAGCTGGCCTCGGACACCGTCCTGGTGGCCCGCCTCGGCGACGAGGTGGTCGGCACGGTGCGAGGCCGCGTCGGCGAGGACGGCACGGCGAGCATCGCCAAGCTGTGCGTGCACCCGCGGCTCCAGGGCCACGGCCTCGGCGCCCGCCTGCTGCGCGGCGTCGAGGAGGCCCTCGCGGACCTGACGTCCCCGACCCGCTTCCGCCTGCACACGGGCCACAAGAGCGAGTCGAACCTGCGGCTCTACCGCAAGGCCGGCTACCTGGCCGTGGGCAACCGCACCGCCTCCGACGGCGTGGTGCTGGTGATCCTGGAGAAGGAAGCCAAGGACGCCACAGACTTCGCGGTCAGCGCCTAGGTCCATTCGGTCCATTCGGCCGAAGGCCCGCCCGCTGACGCGAACGGCCCCGCACCGCGGGGCCGTTCGCGTCAGGGCTGCCGTTCCCGCACGTCTACGCCGTGTCGCGCCTGGCGCGCAGCCAGAGCATTCCGGTGATCGGCAGGATCACCGGGATGAACAGGTAGCCCATGCCGAAGTCCGACCAGACGGTCGCGTCGGGGAAGGCCTCCGGGCGGACCAGGGTCCAGGTCCCGACGGCCAGCACGCCCGCGAGTTCGACGGCGCAGCACACCAGGGCCGCCTTGCGGGCCCGCTCCCCGCCCCGCACCAGTGAGTACGTGATGAAGGCGTAGGCCAGCGCGGCCGCCCCGGACAGCGAGTACGCCAGCGGGGCCCGGTCGAACTCCGTGGACATCTGGTACGCCGAGCGCGAGACGGCGCCGACCACCATCACCCCGTACAGCCAGACCAGCAGCAGCCCCGGTCCGGAGACGAGGCGGCCCCGTCCGGCGGGCTCGGTCGCGGTCGTGTTGGTCTCAGGCACCGGTGCTTCCCCAGATGTCGTAGAGCCGTACTTCGAGGACGGCGAGGACGACCGCGCCCGCGGCCACGGTCACCGAACCCCACTTCGTCCGCTCGGTCAGCGAGAGCATCCCGGCGGCCGGGACCGCCGCGAAGGCGCCCAACAGGTAGGCCACGAAGATCACCGTGCCCTGGCCGGGCTTCTCGCCCCGACCCAGCTGGACCAGGCCGATCACCAGCTGGGCCAGGACCAGGACGGTCACCACGGCCATGCCGATGAAGTGCCAGTCCTTGGTCGGCTGGTCCCGCCAGGCGGCGTGGCCGCACCAGGCGGCGAGGGCGAGGGCGGCCGCGCCGATGGCGACCGTCAGGGCGTCGAGCATGCAGCGAGGGTATTACGGGCCGAAAGACCCGATGCGCTCACCCCTGGGCGCGGGCTTTGCTGGAAGACATGAAGATGCATGCCGAAGCCCTGCTGTTCGACAACGACGGCACCCTCGTGTCGTCCATGGAATCCGTCCACCGCTGCTGGGACCGCTGGGCCCGGGAGTACGGGATCGCCGAGGAGGCCTTCGCGCGGGTCGTGCTGCACGGCCGCCCCGCGACGGAGATCATCGCCGAGTTGCTGCCCGAGGAGGTGCGGGCCGAGGCCCTCGCCCGCATCGAGGCCCTGGAGGTGGCGGACGTCGCCGGCGGGGTCGTCCTGCTCCCGGGCACAAAGGAACTGCTGTCCGCGCTGCCCGCGGGCCGCTGGGCCGTGGTCACCTCCGCGACCCGCCCGCTGGCCGAGGCCCGGCTCCGCGAGGTGGGCGTCGACTTCCCCGAACTGGTGGCCGCCGACGACATCACGCGCGGCAAGCCCGACCCGGAGCCGTTCCTGCTCGCCGCCCGCCGCCTGGGCGTCGATCCGGCCCGCTGCGTGGTCTTCGAGGACGCCCCCGCGGGCCTGGCCGCCGGTCGCGCGGCCGGCATGAGGACCGTGGCCTTGACCACAACGCACCCCGCCGCGGAGCTCGACGCGGACGTGGTCGTGAGGGACCTCTCGGCCGTGTCGGCACTGGTCACCGACACCGGAGTGACGCTTGAGACGACCGACCGGGGGTGACCGGGGTTGTCCGTAATGCGGCCAGAATCCGTCCGCTATACGGACAGTGTTGATCGGTGAGTCGCCATGTCTGCTTTACTTGGGCCCATGACCACGACGAGCAGCCGCACCCTTGCGACCGAGGCGACCACGACGCCCGGTGCTCGTTGTATGTGTCGAATGTGCGCCTTCTGAGGGCCCCTTTTCCTGCAGTCCCGCGCCCCGAAGCGAGACCGGCCGAGCCACTCCGCCACCACGTCGGCACCTGACCGACCGTACGGACCGCTCCTGCCCCGCGCACGTGTCGACGTCATCCATTTGTGACGGTCGGACCCGTATTGCGTCCCCAGATGTTTGCCCCGTGCCCGGCACCCCGCTGCGCCGTGCACTCGACAGCGACGGAATTCCTGTGATCACCACAACGGGCCTCACGAAGGTCTACCAGTCCCGTGGCCGCGAGGTCACCGCCCTGGACGGCGTCGACCTCCACGTCCGCGAGGGCGAGGTGTACGGAGTCATCGGCCAGAGCGGAGCCGGCAAGTCCTCCCTCATCCGCTGCGTGAACCTGCTGGAGCGTCCCACCACCGGCACGGTGACCGTCGACGGCGTCGACCTCACCGCGCTGGCCGGTCGCGGCCGGCGCGCCGGCAAGGACCTCCGCGAGGCCCGCAGCCGCATCGGCATGGTGTTCCAGCACTTCAACCTGCTGTCGTCACGGACGGTGCAGGCCAACGTCGAGCTGCCCCTGGAGATCCTCGGCGTCTCCGGCCGCGAGCGCTCCCGCAAGGCCACCGAACTCCTCGACCTCGTGGGCCTCGCCGACAAGGCCAAGGCCTACCCCGCCCAGCTCTCCGGCGGCCAGAAGCAGCGCGTCGGCATCGCCCGCGCCCTGGCGGGCGACCCCAAGGTGCTGCTCTCCGACGAGGCCACCAGCGCCCTGGACCCCGAGACCACCCGCTCGATCCTCCAGCTGCTGCGCGACCTCAACCAGCAGCTCGGCCTGACCGTCCTGCTCATCACGCACGAGATGGACGTCGTCAAGTCCGTCTGCGACTCCGCCGCGCTCATGAAGCGGGGTCGGATCATCGAGTCCGGCACCGTCGCCGAACTGCTGGCCACCCCCGGCTCCGAACTGGCCGGGGAGCTCTTCCCGGTCAGTGGCAACGCCACCGGCCCGGACCGCACCGTCATCGACGTCACCTTCCACGGCGACGCCGCGACCCAGCCGGTCATCTCCCAGCTGTCGCGGACCTACAACATCGACATCTCGATCCTCGGCGCGGCGATGGACACCGTCGGCGGCCGGCAGGTCGGTCGGATGCGCATCGAGCTCCCGGGCCGCTACGAGGACAACGTGGTCCCCGTCGGCTTCCTGCGCGAGCAGGGCCTCCAGGTCGACGTCGTCGACGACGAACCCACGACGCAGGACGTCGACTCCGAGCTGGCCGCACTGGTCGAGGATGGTGCCAAGTGACCTGGTCCGAGATGCAGCCCCTGCTCACCCAGGGCACCTACGACACCCTCTACATGGTGCTGTGGTCCACCCTGGTGACCGTCCTCGGCGGACTGCCCATCGGCGTCCTGCTCGTCCTCACCGACAAGGGCGGCCTCCTGCAGAACCAGCCGCTCAACAAGGTCCTCGGCGTGATCGTGAACATAGGCCGCTCGCTGCCGTTCATCATCCTGCTCATCGCCGTGATCCCCTTCACCACCGCGGTCGTCGGCACCTTCATCGGCCCCACGGCCATGATCGTCCCGCTGTCCATCGGTGCGATCCCCTTCTTCGCCCGGCTCGTCGAGACCGCCGTCCGCGAGGTGGACCACGGCCTGATCGAGGCCGTCGAGTCCATGGGCGGCGGCATCCCGACCCTCGTCGGCAAGGTCCTGCTGCCGCAGGCCCTGCCCTCGCTGATCGCCGGCGTCACCACCACCCTGATCACCCTGATCGGCTACTCGGCCATGGCCGGTGCCGTCGGCGGCGAAGGGCTCGGGTCCAAGGCCATCACCTACGGCTTCCAGCGCTTCGAGACCGGCTTCATGGTCGCCACCGTCGTCATCCTGATCGCCCTCGTCACGGTCATCCAGCTGATCGGCGACGGAGTGGTCCGCGTCCTGTCCCGCAGGGGCCGGACGGCCTGACCGCCCGACGCGGCACAAAGGTTTTCCCCTCCCAAGAGAGCCCGCACTTGTCGTGCTTGGGCCACCACCCAGCGGGCACCCCGGTACCCGCAGCAAGAAAGGCACTCTTCGTGCGCAAGAACATCAAGCTCACCGCATTCGCCGCCGCCTCCGCCGCGCTCGCCCTCGGCCTCACCGCCTGCGGCAGCTCCTCGGACCCGGCCTCCTCCACCAAGGCCGACGGCGCCAAGGTCGACGAGAGCAAGGCGCTGGTCATCGCGGCCTCCCCGAGCCCGCACGCCGACATCCTGAACTTCGTCAAGGACAAGCTCGCGGCGAAGGACGGCCTCAAGCTGGAGGTGAAGGAGTTCACGGACTACGTCCTGCCCAACACCGCCACCGAGCAGGGCCAGGTCGACGGCAACTACTTCCAGCACAAGCCGTACCTCGACGACTTCAACAAGAAGAACGGCACGCACATCGTGCCCGTCGTGAACGTGCACCTGGAGCCCCTCGGCCTCTACTCCAAGAAGGTCAAGTCGGTCGCCGACATCAAGGCCGGCCAGACCATCGCCGTCCCCAACGACACCACCAACGAGGGTCGCGCGCTCCAGCTGCTCGCCGCGAACAACCTGATCACCCTCAAGGAAGGCGTCGGCACCAGCGCCAAGCTGTCCGACATCACCGACAAGAAGGGACTGGAGTTCAAGGAGCTGGAGGCCGCCACGGTCCCGCGCGCCCTGAACGACGTCGACGCCGCGATCATCAACGGCAACTACGCCCTTGAGGCCAACCTGTCGCCGGCCAAGGACGCCCTGGTCCTGGAGAAGGCCGAGGGCAACCCGTACGCCAACTTCCTGGCGGTCAAGGACGGCAACCAGAACGACCCCCGTGTCCAGAAGCTCGCCAAGCTCCTGAACTCCGACGAGGTCAAGAAGTTCATCGAGGAGAAGTACCAGGGTTCGGTCACCCCGGCCTTCGGCGCACCCGCCGCCTCCTGACGCACCACCCCGCCGATGGGGATCGCCCCGTCGACGGCCGGATTCCGGCCCCGCGCACCCACCAGGGCGCGCGGGGCCGAAGTCATGGGCGCAGGGCCCCCCGGCTGCCCGCTTCCGGGCAGCCCGACCCTGCACATCCCCGGGTCGATGCTGCATGCTGTGGCCTACGACCCGCACGAACGGTCCCGCACCACGGTCGCCCCACGTTCTCAGGCATGGAGCTGCGCATGACTACCACCTTCCCGGACGTCACCATCAGCACGGACCGGCTGGTGCTGCGTGCCTTCGAGGAAGAGGACGTCACCGCGCTCGCCGAGATGATGAACGACGAACACATCACCGCCTGGACCTCGGTGCCGCACCCCTACACCCACGCCGACGCCGAAGCCTGGGCCACCCGGCAGGCCCACGCGGAACGCACCGGGGGCCGGGGCATCGTCTTCGCCGTCACCGAGTTCCTCACCCAGCGACTCGTCGGCATCGTCCACCTCCAGAACACCAACTGGCACACCCGCACCACCGAGGTCGGCTACGTCACCGCGCCCTGGGCCCGCGGCGAGGGATACGCCAGCGAGTCGGTGCTCGCCGTCGCCCAATGGCTCTTCCGCGACCAGCACTTCGAGCGCCTCGAACTGCGGACCGCCGCCGACAACACCGCCTCCCAACAGGTCGCACAGAAGATCGGCTGCATCAGCGAGGGCGTCCTGCGCAACGCCTGGATAGTGCGCACCCAGGCGACCGACGGCAGCTGGGTCGAGACCCGTACCGACCTCATCGTCTGGAGCCTCGTCCCCGAGGACCTCGACGACACCGACGGGTACGACGGCTATGACGGGTACGACGTCCAGGGGAGCGGCGCCGGCCGTTCCGGCGACGAGGACCAGTACGCCTACGGCCGCCGGGCCGACGTCGGCGGGTACGCCGTCGGCGCCGACTGGCACTGACCGGCACGCCGACCGGCACCACCCCGTGACCAGGTAGTCTCACCGTGCCCGACCCCGCGACACAGCTTCGCCTGCCCCCCACCACAGGAGACTGACGACGATGGCCGATCGGGTCACTGTGATCGGCTGGGACGGTTCGGCGCTCACCGCGGCCGCCAGGTCCGCCCTCTCCGCCGCCACCCTCGTGGCCGGCGCCGCCCACCACCTCGCGCTCCCTGAGGTCCCGCCCACCGCGGAACGCATCCGCCTCGGCAGCCTCGGCCTCGCCGCGCGCCGCATCGCCGGCCACCGCGGCACCGCCGTGGTCTTCGCCGACGGCGACCCCGGCTTCTTCGGCGTCGTACGCACCCTGCGGGCCCCGGAGCACGGCCTGGAGGTCGAGGTCGTCCCCGCGGTGTCCGCCGTCGCGGCCGCCTTCGCCCGCGCCGGCATGCCCTGGGACGACGCCCAGGTCGTCGTCGCCCACCCCCGGACCCTGCGTCGGGCCGTCAACGTCTGCCGGGCCCACGGCAAGGTCGCCGTCCTCACCTCGCCCGGCGCCGGACCGGTGGAACTCGCCCTGCTGCTCGACGGGGTCCACCGCACCTTCGTCATCTGCGAGGAACTGGGCACCGAACGCGAGCGCGTCACCGTGCTCACCTCCGACAAGGTCGCCGACCACACCTGGCGCGACCCGAACGTCGTCATCGTCATCGGCGGAGCCGGACACTCCGCCGCCTCCGCCGAAGCGGGCTGGCTCCTCGGCCGCACCCCCGGCCCCGCCGCGGGCCGCGGCTGGGCACGCCCCCAGGACCTCCCCGCAGGCCCCGGGAGCATCGGCGAAGGGGAGTCGACGCAGCTGCGCGCCGCGCAACTCGCCCGCCTCGGCCCCCGAACCGGCGACCTCGTCTGGGACATCGGCACCGGCTCCGGCGCCTTCGCGGTGGACGCGGCCGTCCTCGGCGCCGCCGTCATCGCCGTCGACGCCGACCCGCGCGCCTGCGAACGCGCAACCGCCGCCGCCCGCAAGAGCGGTGTCCAGCTCCAGGTCCTCGCCGGCCGTGCACCCGTCGTACTGGAGTACCTGCCCGAACCCGACGTCGTCCGCGTCGGCGGCGGGGGAGCGGAGGTCGTCGCCGCCGTCGCCGACCGGCGCCCCGAACGGATCGTCAGCCACGCCTCCACGCGCGACGAGGCCGAGGCCATCGGCCGCACCCTCACCGAACACGGGTACGTCGTCGAGTGCGCGCTCCTGCAGTCCGTCGGCCTCGACACCCGCACCTGGGCGGAACAGGACCGTTCCGTGGTGTTCCTGCTGGCAGCCGAACGCCCCGTGAGCCGCTAGAGCGGAGCCCGGGGTAGGCTGGCCGATCGTCGTACCGCCCTGCGGCACGCATGACGTGGCGCAGTCCACAGCCGACCGCGCCGGTTTATGGCCGACAGGGTGGCCGACGAGCGCGACAATGCTCAGGAGTTGTTGTGAAGGCGCAGGTGCGGCGGACATGTCGCACGGCAACCCCGCACGGCGACTCCGCTCGGCGGCCTCGTGGGCGACCGGGCGATCGAAGAGGCAACATCGATGGGCGAGGGGTACGCATGACTGACACCGGCCAGATTCCGGGCGAGGGCCACCCGGACGACGCGGGCATGGTGGATCAGCAGGGCATCCCCGCTCCGGTCCCGCCCCTTCCGCCGCTGCCCCCCGTACCGCCCCAGGTCCCGGCGGGCTACGCCTTCCAGGACCTCGTCGACGACCCGGCCGAGGCGGAGGACGAGGAACTGCTCCTGATGCCGAGCGGCCAGGGCGCCTGGAGCGACCCGCAGGTGGTTCCGCCGGTGCCGGCCTTCCCGACCGACTTCCCCGCCGAGCCCGTGTACACCGAGTACCCGCAGCACCCCGCGCCCGGCTACCCGCAGCCCGCGCACCCCGGCTTCCCCGAGGCGGGCCTCCCCGACGCCGGGTACCCGCTCCCCGCGCAGCCGGGAACCGGCTTCCCCGAGGGCTCCTACGCCGAGGGCGCGTTCCCCGACGGCGGCCTCCCCCCGGCCGGGTTCCCCGACGCCTACGCCGAACCCGCCGCCTACAGCGCCGGCGCCCACGAGACCGGCGGCCGCGACTCCGGCTCCCTCGACCTCGGCGGCCTGCTCGCGCCCCCGCCCGCGGCCCCCGCGGCCCCGGTCACCCCGCCCCGCCGCCCGCTGCACATGGGCCCGCCCGTGCCCGAGGCCACCGGCGGCGTCGTACGCTCCCTCGCCGACCGCGGCCCGGCCGCTGCGCCCGCGCCCGCTCCGGCGGTCCCCGCGCCCAGCCTGGCGGGCATGCCGCAGCCCGTTCCCGTGCGTCACGCCGGGCCGCCGACCACCGGCCCCGAGTACCTGGACTTCTCGCACGTCGAGGCCGCCGCCCGGCCCGCCCCGCAGCAGCCCGGCGAGATCCCGGCGCAGGCCGGGAACGCGTGGGCGACGGAGCCCGCCGCCGAACCCGCGCCCACCGAGCCGGTCGCCGATCCGGCGCCCGTCGCGGAGGCCGCGTCCGACGCCCGGCCGACCGCCGACGCCGCGGACCCCGCCGCCACCGGCGCCGCGGGGGAGCCGACGCCGGAGCCGGTGGCGCCGGTCGTCGTGCCCGCGCCCGAGGCCGTCCCGGCGCCCGAGCCGGCCGCCGAGGTGGTCCCGGAGCAGCAGGCCGAACAGCAGGTCGAGCAGCCCGAGCAGCAGGTCGAGCAGTCCGCGGAGCCCACTGCCGAGCAGGCCGAGCCCGTCGCCGTGCCGACGCCCGAGCCGGAACCCGCACCGGAGCCGGTCGCGGAGGCTCCCGAGCCCGCCGCCGCCGAGCCCGCCGCCGCCGAGCCCGTCGCCGTCCCCGAGCCCGTCGCCGTCCCCGAGCCCGTTGTCGCCTCCGAGCCCGTCGCTGCTCCCGAGCCCGTCGCCGCCCCCGAAGCCGTCGCGGTTCCCGGGCCCGAGCCGGTCTCGCCGGAGCTCCCGGAGCACGCCGACCAGCTTGAGGCGGCTCCGGCCCCCGAGGCGCCGGCCGCCGTCGAGGTCCCTGCCGAACCGGTGCCCGCCGAGGTTCCTGCCGCATCCGAGGGCCCCGTCGTCCCGGTGGCTCCCGTGGAGGCCGTGGCCGGGGCGCCGGTCGAGCCGGCCCCCGCAGAAACGGTGGTTCAGGCCCCCGTCGAGCCGCACCCCGAGCCCGCCCCGGCCGCCGCGCCCGACGCCCCGGCCGCTCCGGCCGACGGGGCGGTCGAGTCCGCCCCCGAGGCCGTCGAGGCGCCCGCCCACCCGGTGCCCGCGGAGCAGGCGCTCCCCGAGGCAGTCGAGCCCCCCGCCGAGGCGGTGCCCGCGCCGGCCGACGCACCGGTCGAGTCGGCCGCCCCCGGGGCCGCACCCGTCTTCGAGGCCCCCGAGGCCGGGGAGCGGCCCGAGGCGCCCGTTCTCCCCGAGGCCGTCGCCGCGTCCGTCGGAGAGGCGGCCCCCGGGTACGCCGACGCCGAGCGCGAGGCCGTCCTGCGCGTCATGCGCGAACGCCGCGACATCCGCAAGGGCTTCCGTACCGACCCCATCCCGCACGAGGTGCTCCTGCGCGTCCTGGAGGCGGCCCACACCGCCCCCAGTGTCGGTCACTCGCAGCCCTGGGACTTCGTCGTCATCCGGTCGGCCGAGACCCGCCGCACCATGCACGAGCTCGCCCAGCGCCAGCGCGAGGCGTACGCCAAGTCGCTGCCCAAGGGCCGGGCGAAGCAGTTCAAGGAACTCAAGATCGAGGCCATCCTCGACACCCCGGTGAACATCGTCGTCACCGCCGACCCCACCCGCGGCGGCCGCCACACCCTCGGCCGGCACACGCAGCCGCAGATGGCCCCGTACTCCTCCGCGCTCGCCGTCGAGAACCTCTGGCTCGCCGCCCGCGCCGAAGGCCTCGGCGTCGGCTGGGTCAGCTTCTTCGACGAGCGCGAGATGGTCCGTGCGCTGGGCCTGCCGGAGCACCTGGAGGTCGTCGCCTACCTGTGCGTCGGGTACGTCGACGAGTTCCCCGAGGAGCCCGAGCTGGCGCAGGCCGGCTGGTCCCAGCGCCGCCCGCTGGCCTGGGTCGTCCACGAGGAGACGTACGGGCGCCGCGCGCTGCCCGGCGAGGAACCGCACGACCTCCTCTCCGAGACCGTCGCCGGCATCCGCCCGCTCGACGCGAAGGCGCTCGGCGAGGCCTGGGAGCGGCAGAAGCGCATGACCAAGCCCGCCGGGGCGCTGGGCATGCTGGAGATCATCTCCGCCCAGCTGTCCGGGCTCTCCCGGGTCTGCCCGCCGCCGATCCCCGAGCCCGCCGCCGTCGCGATCTTCGCCGGTGACCACGGGGTCCACGCCCAGGGCGTCACTCCGTGGCCGCAGGAGGTCACGACCCAGATGGTCGCGAACTTCCTGGGCGGCGGGGCGGTCTGCAACGCCTTCGCCAACCAGGTCGGCGCCGAGGTCTGCGTCATCGACGTCGGCGTGGCCGGGGACCTCCCGGCGACGCCCGGGCTGCTCCCGCGCAAGGTCCGCCCGGGCACGGCCGACTTCTCGGTCGGCCCCGCGATGACCCGCGAGGAAGCCATCGCGGCCATCGAGGTCGGCATCGAGACCGCCCGCGACCTCGTCGCCGCCGGCAACAAGGCGCTGCTCACCGGCGAGATGGGCATCGCGAACACCACCGTGTCCGCGGCCCTGATCTCGGTGTTCACCGGCGTCGACCCGGCGGAGGTCACCGGTCGTGGCACCGGCATCAACGACGAGACCCACACCCGCAAGATCGAGGTCGTACGTCGGGCCCTGGAACTCCACCAGCCCGACCCGGCGGACCCGATCGGCGTCCTCGCGGCCGTCGGCGGCCTGGAGCACGCGGCGATCGTCGGCCTGCTCCTCGGCGGCGCCTCCCTGCGCACCCCGGTGATCCTGGACGGCGTCAGCGCCGGCGCGGCCGCCCTGGTGGCCCGCGCCATCGCCCCCGAGTCCCTGTCGGCCTGCATCGCAGGCCACCGCAGCGCGGAGCCGGGTCACGTGGCGGCCCTGAACAAGCTCGGCCTGCGCCCGCTGGTCGACCTGGACCTCCGCCTCGGCGAGGGAACGGGAGCCCTGCTGGCCCTCCCGCTGGTCCAGAGCGCCGCCCGCGCGATGCACGAGGTGGCCACCTTCGACTCGGCGGGCGTCACCGAGAAGTAGCCCACCCGGCCCCGAGCCCGGCTCCCACCCCCGGGAACCGGGCTCGCCGCCTCCCGGGGCGCGCCGGTCGTACACCTCCCCGGAAACCCGCCCGCACGGCCCCGGCGAAGCACCCGAGCAGGCCACCTCCGCGATTCCGAGCCCCCGGGACCCGCCTGCGGCCAGACCACTCCGGGAGCCCGGACCGCAGGCGGCGGCGGACGACCGCCGGCAGCCGCGGCGAGCCACCCCGGGCGGAACGCTTCCCGCTTCCCGCTTTCGAGGCGCGGGCCCTCCCGGACACCGGCGGCAGCCTTGGCGGGGCGCCTCAGGTGGTCCGGTTCCGGCGTTCGAGCCACGTGCCCCCTCCCGGGAACCGGCCGGCAGCCTCGGCGAAGGCGGCCCCGCAGGCCATGTCCGGGGTTCGGACGCAGGACCTCCGGGAACGGCGGGCAGCCTCGGCGAAGTGCCCCAGGCGGGCCGCCGCCTCCGACGGTCGGAGCACAGGCGCGTCCGCGAACCGCCCCCCAACCTCTGCGAGGCACCCCAGGCAGGTCGCCCCCGGGATCCGACACCGTCGGATCGCCCCTGTGGGTGCAGCCCGGACGACCTTGCGCGGCGCTCCGGCAAGTCACTTCCGGCATCGCGCCCGCCGGGAGGCGTCGGATCACCCCGCAGGCGCAGCCCGATCCCCTCCTTGGGCACCCCGGGGCGGGCGCTTCCCCGGCCCTTCGTGGGCCACCTCCGGGGTCGCGTCCGTCAGGTGCTCCGGATCCGTCGCAGTCCCGACCTGCCCCTGGCGGGCCCGGCCCCCTGCGAGGCACTCCGGGGCGGGCTCCTTCCCGGCCCTTCGTGGGCCACCTCCGGGGTCGCGCCGTCAGGGGCGCCGGGATCCGCTCCGCAGGCCAGCCCGTCTCCCACGGGGCAGCCCGGGCGGCGCCCAGGGGGCATCCCCGGAACCCGCCCCCGACCCCCCGCCGCGGCACGCCGCCCGCACCCGCCCGGCCATCCGCCGGCAGGTCCGCCCGGTATCCGTCCGGAGGTCCGGCGGACACCCCGCCACGCCCGGTCCGGGCACCCGCGCCGTAAGGTGGACCCGGACCACAAACCGCACGTCAGTCCCCCCGCCGCTCCAGCGCCGCAGCGGCACGCAACCCCCGCCGCATCAGGAGCCGCAACCGCCATGGCAAACCCGGCATACCCCGCCTACCCCGTCGGCCTCCGCCTCGCCGGGCGCCGCGTCGTCGTCATCGGCGGCGGCCAGGTCGCCCAGCGCCGTCTGCCCGCGCTGATCGCGGCCGGTGCCGACGTCCTGCTCATCTCGCCCTCCGCGACCCCCTCCGTGGACGCGATGGCCGAGACCGGCGAGATCCGCTGGGAGCGCCGCCGGTACCAGGACGGCGACCTCGCCGGAGCCTGGTACGCCCTGATCGCGACGCAGAACCGGGACGACAACGAGCGCGCCTCCGCGGAGGCCGAACGCGAGCGCGTCTGGTGCGTCCGCGCCGACGACGCCTCCGCAGCGACCGCCTGGACCCCGGCCACCGGCCGCGTCGAGGGCGTCACCGTCGCCGTGCTGACCGGCAACGACCCGCGCCGCTCCGCCGCCGTCCGTGACGCCGTCGTCGAGGGCCTGCGCGACGGTTCCCTCGTCGCCCCCGGCCACCGCCACAAGAACACCCCCGGCGTCGCCCTCGTCGGCGGCGGCCCGGGCGACCCGGACCTGATCACCGTCCGCGGCCGCCGCCTGCTGGCCGAGGCCGACGTGGTCATCGCGGACCGGCTCGGCCCCCGCGACCTCCTCGACGAACTCCCGCCGCACGTCGAGGTCATCGACGCCGCGAAGATCCCGTACGGCCGGTTCATGGCCCAGGAGGCCATCAACAACGCCCTGATCGAGCACGCCAAGGCCGGCAAGGCCGTGGTCCGCCTCAAGGGCGGCGACCCGTACGTCTTCGGCCGCGGCATGGAGGAACTCCAGGCCCTCGCGGAGGCGGGCATCGCCTGCACCGTCGTGCCCGGCATCTCCAGCTCCATCTCGGTGCCCGGCGCGGCCGGCATCCCGGTCACCCACCGCGGCGTCGCGCACGAGTTCACCGTGGTCAGCGGTCACGTCGGCCCCGACGACGAGCGTTCCCTCGTGGACTGGGCCTCCCTCGCCAAGCTCACCGGCACCCTGGTCATCCTGATGGGCGTCGACAAGATCGGCCTGATCGCGGCGGCCCTGGTCCGTCACGGCCGCTCCGCCGACACCCCCGTCGCCGTGATCCAGGAGGGGACCACCGCCACCCAGCGCCGGGTGGACGCCACCCTGGCCACAGTCGGCGAGACGGTCCGCGCCCAGGAGGTCCGGCCGCCCGCCGTCATCGTCATCGGCGAGGTCGTCCGCGTCGGAACCCCCGCGACCCCCGCGACCCCCACGCCCCCCGGTACCGCGGCGACCCCCGCGTCCGGATCGACCCCCGAACTCCCCACCGCCGGCGCCTGACAGGCCGTTGGCACCACACCCAGGACAAGGCAGTATCACCCTGTGGCTGATCTCATCACCGTCGAAGACCCCGACGACCCGCGCCTGCGCGACTACACGGGCCTGACCGACGTCGAACTCCGGCGCCGGCGCGAGCCCGCGGAAGGCCTGTTCATCGCCGAGGGCGAGAAGGTCATCAGACGGGCCAAGGACGCCGGTTACGAGATGCGCTCGATGCTGCTCTCCGCCAAGTGGGTCGACGTCATGCGCGACGTCATCGACGAGCTCCCCGCCCCCGTCTACGCGGTCAGCCCGGAGCTCGCCGAACGCGTCACCGGCTACCACGTGCACCGCGGCGCCCTCGCCTCCATGCAGCGCAAGCCGCTGCCCACGGCCGAGGAACTGCTGTCCACGGCACGCCGCGTCGCCGTCATGGAAGCCGTCAACGACCACACCAACATCGGCGCCATCTTCCGCAGCGCCGCCGCCCTCGGCATGGACGCCGTCCTGCTGTCCCCCGACTGCGCGGACCCGCTCTACCGCCGCTCGGTGAAGGTCTCCATGGGCGCCGTGTTCTCCGTCCCGTACGCCCGCCTCGAAGCCTGGCCCAAGAGCCTGGACTCGGTACGGGAGGCGGGCTTCAAGCTGCTCGCCCTCACCCCGCACGAGAAGGCCTCACCGATCGACCAGGCGGCCCCCCGGACCCTGGACCGGGTCGCGCTCATGCTCGGAGCGGAGGGCGACGGCCTGTCCACCCAGGCCCTGGTGGCGGCCGACGAATGGGTGCGCATCCCGATGGCGCACGGCGTCGACTCGCTCAACGTGGGCGCGGCCGCGGCCGTCGCCTTCTACGCGGTGGCCGGCGCCGCCGGGGCCTGACCCCGCCGCACACGCCCGCGGACCGGCTCTCCGGCCGGTCCGCCCGCGCGTCCGTCAGAGCCGCTGCGCGAGGGCGATGCCCAGGGCGACGACCAGCGTCACCACGACGAACACGATCAGCCGCTGCCGCATCAGCTTGGGATCGGGCCGGGAGGGCCGCCGTCCCGCCCCGGTCGTCCGCGGCGCCGGCCGCCCGCCGGTGCGCCCGGCCGTACGCCCCGCGGTGGAGCCGGGCTGGTTGCGCGGCGACGAGGGCCGCGAGTGCGGCCCACTGTTCGGGGCCTGCGCCCGGGGCGTGGGCGTACCGCCACCCGTACGACGCTCCGTGCGCTGCTCGGCGTACTCGTCGGCGATCCGTCCCGTCGGCCGCTCCGGCCGGGCGCGCTGCGCGGGCGGCCTGCCGTCGCCGAGCCCCTGCGCCTCGCGGGCGGCGATCTCCTTCAGCCGCATCGACAGCTGGAGCGTGGTCGGCCGGTCCTCCGGGTCCTTGGCCAGACAGGCCGAGACCAGCGGCGCGAGGGCGTCCGGCACTCCCTGGAGGTGCGCCTCCTCGTGCACGACCCGGTACAGCATGACCTCGGAACTGCCGTGCCCGAAGGGTGAGTCGGCGGTCGCCGCGTAGGCCAGGGTGGCACCGAGCGCGAACACGTCGGTGGCCGGGGTGACCGCCGCGCCGCGCACCTGTTCGGGAGCGAGGAAGCCGGGGGAGCCGACGGCCGTACCCACATGGGTGAGGGTGCTCGCACCCGTCGCCCAGGCGATGCCGAAGTCGATGATCCGGGGACCCTTGGGGGAGAGCAGGATGTTCGAGGGCTTGAGGTCCCGGTGGACCACCCCCGCCTCGTGCACGGCGACCAGGCCCTCGGACAGCGCCGCGCCGATCGCGGCGATCTGCGCCGCCGTCAGCGGCCCCTCCTCGGCGACCTTGTCGTGCAACGAGGGGCCGGGCACGTACTGGGTGGCGAACCAGGGGCGCTCGGCGTCCAGGTCGGCGGCCACCAGCCGCGCCGTGCACCCGCCGCGGATCCGGCGGGCGGCGGACACCTCGCGCGCGAAGCGCGACCGGAACTCCTGGTCCTCGGCGAGGTCGGGCCGGATCACCTTGAGGGCGACGCGCTGCCCGCGCCGGTCCGACCCCAGGTAGACCACGCCCATGCCGCCCGCACCGAGCCGTCGGTGCAGTCTGAACGAGCCGACGACACGCGGGTCCTCGCGCCGGAGCCGCATCATCGCCATGTCCACCCCGCTGACCGGTCGTCCTGTTGACCTGGCACAGCTTACGGACCATCCGCCATGCGCGCTCAGAGGCCGCGCCCTCGCCGCAGGATTCGATTGTCAGTACGGAGCAGGCCACTTGGGGGTTGCGCCGCCCGATCGGGCACTCTTTGCCCCGAACCCGTGACATTCCCCAAGAGCCCTTCGCCCCAAGGTGATTGGAAGTCCACCGGCCCGCCCGGACGGGCGGACGCGACCCGCGGCGGGCCGAACGGCCGCAGGGGCGCGTCAACGTCCCGCACGAGGACACGCGTGCGCGGGGAGTGACGGAAGTGAGCGAAGTCACTACCCTCCGGTCATCCCCTCCGGGAAGACCCTCACAACGGGGGAGCGGTCTCCACCCAGGGGAGTAGTCGGGGGCGGGTACGTCATCCTCCTGGAGGCCCGCCAATGGGTACGAGGGCATGAGGCCGGCGGCCTTGCGCCCGCCTAGTGTTGAGGACAAGCGGCGGGTGACGCACTCGTCCCCCGAGGTCAAGCCCGCCGCTGCCAAACGACAGGGAGAGGACCATGGCGGACATCGCACGGCAGGGACGCAAGGCATTCGCGTTCAACGGCCATGAGTCCGGTACGCGTCACCCGCTGGTGGCCGCGGCCATGGTGCTCCCCCTGGCCGCCATCCTGCTCTTCCTCTTCGGGGGCTTCGACCAGGTGGTGGCACAGGCGTCGTCCGTGGGCGTGATGCTGGGGCGCTGAGCGGCGCACCAGGTCCGGGAGAGCGGCCCGGACCGGGACATCGGCCTGTCGAACCCCGTGGGGACGGGGGCGCGACGGACGGCAGGTGAAGGGTGCTGCCCGTACGGCTGGGGAGCCGGACGGGCAGCACCCTTTTCAACGCCCCCACCGGGCGGGGCGGAACACCGACCCGGTCGCCGCGACCGCCCGGCTCGCAGCCGACACCTCGGGCCGCGGCCACGAGGAGGCGGCCCCCACCCGATCCGCTCAACTGCGGCCCGGCCCCGAGGGGGTGGGGCTCACATGATCGCCCCGACGGACCCCCGGAATCCGGCGTCGGACTTCCACCCACCTCGCGACGCCGGCACGGGATCCCGCGGCACCGGCCGAGCCCTTGAGTACGTGCCGGTACGAGGCCTCCGCCCCGGCACGCCGAGAGCACGCACCGGCCGCCGCGAAGCCGCCCTCCGGACGACGGCGGGAGTTCGACGACAGGCCCTGAACCACCGTCCTCGCCCGGGCCTGGGCCTCGGCACCGCGGTACGACCTCGTCCACCACACCGAGCGGCGGCCGAGGGCCGACGGGCTCCGGGGCTCCGGCGGCACCGACCGGCCGATCGCCGCGTCCGCGACCACGCCACCGCGCGAAGCCGCGAAGCCGCGTGCGTCCGAGCCGCCCGCCCGGCAGGCATCGCGGCGACATCCCGAGGGCACCCCGGCCCACCTCCGTCCCCGGGGCGCGATCGGTCGTACCCTCCTGATGGGAGAAGGGGGCCGGATGATCCGGGACACCGCACCGGGCACGACCACACGCACCGAGTCCGCCGCACACCGGCGCGCCGACTCCACGCCCACGCCCGCCCCACCGCCCATCACGCCCGCCGCGTCGCCGACCCTCCCCGCGGGTGACCCCGCCCACGCGCGGGTCGCCCGGTGAGCGCCGCCCTGCCCGCCGCGCTCGCCGCCTGGGGGTCGGGCGGCAGCGACCGCCCGTACGCCCTCCTCGCGGACCGGCACGACGGGACCGTGGTGCGCTGCGGGGACGCCGTCGCCAAGGCGCACGCCCCCGACACCGACCCGGAGGCCCTCGCACTGCGGCTGCGGATCGCCGGAGCCGGCCCCCTGGCGGGGGTGCTGCTGCCCCCGCTGCGCACCGGGGTCCTCCAGGGCCGCCCCGTCTCCCTCTGGCCGTACGGGACCCCCGTGGACCCGGAGCGTCCCGAGGACGCCCCCTGGGAGGCCGCCGCCCGACTGCTGGCGGCCCTGCACCGCACCCCGCCGGAGGCCCTCCCCGGCCCGGTCCCCCCGATGCGCGGCCCCGCCAAACTGGCCCGCGCCCTGAACCGTCTCGCCCTGGCCGTACCGCCCGCCAAGGGCGCCCGGCCCGCGGAGCCACCGCCGGTGCCCCGGTCCGCGGAGCCGTCCCCGACCGAGCAGGTCGCCCCCGCACCCCGGCGCCTTCCCCCGCACCTCCCGGGCCCGACCCCCGCGGCCCGTGCCGTGCGGGCGGCGGCGGCGACCCTGCCCGACTGGGTCCGGGGTGAGCGGCAGGCTCCGCCCGGCGGGGTGCTGTGCCACGGGGACCTCCACCTCGGGCAGCTCGTGCGGCACCCCGCCCCCGGCGGCCCCTGGCGGCTCATCGACGTGGACGACCTCGGACTCGGCACCCCCGCCTGGGACCTGGCCCGCCCGGCGGCCTGGTTCGCGGCCGGGCTGCTCGCCCCGGAGGTGTGGCTGCGCTTCCTGGACACCTATCGGGACGCGGGCGGCCCGGCGGCGGGCCCGCCCGGCAGCGATCCCTGGCCGGAACTCGACCTGGCGGCCAGGGCGCTGACCGTGCAGGGCGCGGCGCTGGCCCTGGCCAAGGCGGCGGCGGAACGCCGCCCGCTCGACGGGGCGGAGCGCCTGATGGTGGATTCCTGTGCCCGAATCGCCACGTTCCCGCCGGAGTTGGAGCCGCAGGCCCCGTCGTAGGGTGAGGGCCGCGTCACCGGGCATGCATCCGGTGTCGAAGTCGACGGCGAGGAGTTGATCGGGTCATGCAGTGTCCGAAGTGTCACGCGATGATGCACACGTACAACCGCAACGGTGTCCGGATAGAGCAGTGCAGCGGCTGCCGCGGCATCTTCCTCGACTACGGCGAACTGGAGGCGCTGACCCGGCTGGAGTCGCAGTACACGGCCCAGCAGTACCCCCAGGTCCCGCCGCCCGCCGCACCGCCGGCCCCGTACCCGGCCCAGCACGCCGCCCCGGCTCCCGCCTGGGGCGCCCCGCAGCACGGGGGACACGGACACCACGGGCACCACGGCCACCACAAGGGCGGCTTCGGCCGGATGCTGTTCTCCTCCTGACCGACCCGAACGACCCGGACCGGTACGGGCCGGACAACCCGAACCCCAACGGGCAACGCGGAAGCCCCGGCCGTCTTTCGACGGCCGGGGCTTCCGGGTGGTGCGCGATACTGGGATTGAACCAGTGACCTCTTCCGTGTCAGGGAAGCGCTCTCCCGCTGAGCTAATCGCGCGGGTTTCACGGCTCGAAGGCCGCAGGTGGAACGGTACTACATGGGGTGCTGCGTACTGCGTGCGCGATACTGGGATTGAACCAGTGACCTCTTCCGTGTCAGGGAAGCGCTCTCCCGCTGAGCTAATCGCGCGGGGATCCTTGCGGATCAGTGGACGATACTGGGATTGAACCAGTGACCTCTTCCGTGTCAGGGAAGCGCTCTCCCGCTGAGCTAATCGTCCTTGGAGGTGGAGACGGGATTTGAACCCGTGTAGACGGCTTTGCAGGCCGTTGCCTCGCCTCTCGGCCACTCCACCATGGAGCCGTGGGGGTCATCGGGAAGAAATCCCCCACTTCGAGCGGACGACGAGACTCGAACTCGCGACATCCACCTTGGCAAGGTGGTGCTCTACCAACTGAGCTACGTCCGCAGGTCACCGTGTTCGCTCCGGGGTTTTCCCCTTCGCTCCCTGGCGACGTGTTGAACTCTAGCGGATTCCCGGGCCAGCTCAAAAACGCGTTTCCGCAGCGTGCTGCCGCACGATCACCGCCGGTCACCCGACCGTCACCTCTCCGGCGCCATCACGTCACCGGTCATAGACTCGCAGCCGTGCACGACCTGCCTCACGACCTGCCTCCCCTGGCCCGCTTCGGCGGCCTCCTCGCGACCGACCTCCGAGACGTCACCAGTGACGCCTCCGCCCTGGACTCCACCGGGTTCTGGGCGGTGGCCGCCGACTTCGAGGGCCGGCTGGTCTGCGCGCGCTTCGGGGACGTGCGTCCCGATCCCGTGCCGCCGCCCCTGCCGGGCGCCTGGTCCGGGCCCGGGCCGGACCAGTGGTCCTCCTCCCTGGACCGGGCCGCGTACGTCGCCGGTGTCCGCAGGATCCGGGAGCACATCGCCGCCGGGGAGGTCTACCAGGCCAACCTCTGCCGCGTGATGTCCGCCCCGCTGCCCGACCCGGACTCCGCCGATGTGGACGCCCTGACGAGCCTCCTCGCGCGCGGCAACCCCGCCCCCTATGCAGGAACGATTCGGCTACCCGCGCACGGCGTGGAGATCGCCACCGCCTCCCCGGAGCTCTTCCTGAGCCGCTCCGGACGGTACGTCGAGTCCGGCCCGATCAAGGGCACCGGCCGCACCGTCGGCGACCTGCTCCCCAAGGACCACGCCGAGAACGTGATGATCGTGGACCTCGTCCGCAACGACCTGGGCCGGGTCTGTGCCACCGGGTCCGTCACCGTCCCCGCCCTGTGCGCGGTGGAGGAGCACCCGGGCCTGGTCCACCTCGTCTCCACGGTCGGCGGCGAACTGGCCGACGGCGCCGGCTGGCCCGAGCTGCTGGCGGCGACCTTCCCGCCCGGCTCGGTCACGGGTGCCCCCAAGTCCTCCGCGCTGCGGATCATCGAAGCGCTGGAGACGGTCCCGCGCGGCCCCTACTGCGGCGGCATCGGCTGGGTCGACGCCGACCGGCGCACGGCGGGGCTGGCCGTGGGCATCCGTACGTTCTGGATCGACCGCGAGGCCCCCGGCGGCCCCCGCCTGTGCTTCGGCACCGGCGCCGGGATCACCTGGGGGTCCGACCCCGACCGCGAGTGGGCCGAGACGGAACTGAAGGCCGCCCGGCTGCTCGCTGTAGCGTCGGGCACACACGAGACGCACGACCTGAGTGGAGGGACCGTACGGTGAGGATCTGGCTCGACGGAGCACTGCGGGACGCCGAGGACGCGAAGGTGTCCGTACTGGACCACGGCATGACCGTGGGCGACGGGGTCTTCGAAACGCTCAAGGCACAGCGCGGCCGCGTCTTCGCCCTCACCCGCCACCTCGACCGGTTGACCCGCTCGGCCCGCGGCCTCGGCCTGCCCGACCCCGACCTCGACGAGGTGCGCCGGGCCTGCGCCGGCGTACTGGAGGCCAACCCGGTCGAGCTCGGCCGGCTGCGGATCACCTACACGGGCGGCCCCTCCCCGCTCGGCTCCGACCGCGGCGACGGCGGACCCACCCTGGTCGTCGCCCTGGGCGGCACCACCCGGCGCCCCGACACCACTGCGGTGATCACCGTTCCCTGGGTCCGCAACGAACGGTCCCCGCTGACCGGCCTGAAGACCACCTCGTACGCGGAGAACGTGGTCGCCCTGGCCCGCGCGCACCGGGAGGACGCCTCCGAGGCCCTCTTCGCCAACACCGTCGGGCAACTCTGCGAGGGCACCGGCTCCAACGTCTTCGTCGTCCTGGACGGCGAACTGCACACCCCGCCCGTGGCCTCGGGCTGCCTCGCGGGCATCACCCGGGCCCTCGCCGTCGAATGGACCGGCGCCAAGGAGACCGACCTCCCCTTCGAGGTGCTGGAGCGCGCCGACGAGGTCTTCCTCACCTCCACCCTGCGCGACGTCCAGGGCGTCCACCGCGTCGACGGCCGGACCCTGGGCGCCCCCGGCCCGGTCACGGCGAAGGCCATGCGGGTCTTCGACGAACGCGCGGGCTCGGACCTGGACCCGTAGTCACGGGGCCGCGGGGCGGGTAGAAATCGACGATGACCACCACCCTGCGGCCGAGCGGGCCGCTTCAGCAGAACGAGGGCGGCGCGCGTTCGCGCCCCTACGAGGTCCGGGTCAACAGCAGGCGCGTCGGGACGCTCCTGATCGCCGCCGACACGCCCTTCGGGCCGACGGTCGGTGAGATTCGCGAGCTGGCCGTCGACGAGCCGGACCGCAGGCGGGGCCGGGCCACCGTCGCCGCGCTCGCCGCCGAGGAGGTCCTGCGCGCTTGGGGCTGTCGACGGGTGCGGATCGCCGTTCCGGCCGGTTCCGCCGGAGGGATCCGGCTCGCCGGGGCCCTCGGGTACGTCGAGTACAGCCGCAACATGGCCAAGGAGCTCCCCGCCGAACCGCCCGCGCTTTCGCCCGGGGTCCTCGGTCGCCCCATGACGGAGGCCGAGTACGAGGTCTGGAACGCCCGGGCCCGCGAGTCGTACGCCGCGAACTGGGTGGAGCGGGGCCTGTCGCCCGAGGCGGCGGCCGCCAAATCGGCCGCCGACCACGACCGGCAACTGTCCCGGGGGCTGGACACCCCCGGGGTCGCCCTGCGCGTCCTGGAGGCGGCCGGCACGCCCGTCGGGCAGGTGTGGGTCGCACCGCTCGACGGGAACGGGTACGTCTTCGACGTCGAGGTCGCCGAGGAACACCGGGGCCGCGGGCACGGGCGCGACCTGATGCTCCTGGCCGAGCGGACCGCCCTCGACGCGGGCCACCGGGTCCTCGCGCTGCACGTCTTCAGCGCCAACACCCCGGCCGTGCGGCTGTACGAGTCGCTCGGCTACCGGACGACGTCGCTCAACCTCGCCAAGGAGCTGATCTAGCTCGCCCAGGAGCTGCTCCAGCGCCCCCCGCAGGCCGGCGTCAGCCCGCGAGGAGCCGGTCGGCGATCTCCTCGATGCGGGCGCGCAGGCCGTCCTGGCTCTTGCCGCCGTCGAGGCGCACGCCGTCGATCACGTAGGTCGGGGTGCCGGTCACGCCGATGGCCTTGCCCTCGGCCTGGTCGGCGTCGACGATCAGGATGTGCCGGCCGTCGATCAGCGCGGTGTCGAACTCCTCCACGTCCAGGCCGAGTTCACGCGCCACATCGAGGAGCACCGGTTCGCCCCGGGAGCCGAGCTCGGCGGTCCGTGCCAGAACGGCCTCCGCGTACGGCCAGCCCTGCCCCTGCTCCACGGCCTCCTCGGCGGCCTGCGCCGCGGCGAAGGCGTGCTTGTGCTTCTCCAGGGGGAAGTGGCGCAGCCGGATGTCCAGCCGGTCGCCGTAGCGGGCCCGCAGGGCGCGTACGTCGTCCAGGGCGCTGTGGCAGTCCTGGCACTGGAGTTCGCACCAGACGTCGAGGATCACGGAATCGGTCATGGGAACAGTCTCCCAGCCCCGTACCCGCGCACCGACCGGGACCTGGGGAGGAGGCGGGACCCGGAGATGTCCCGGAGATCGGGCGGGGCAGGGCCCGGGGCATGGCCGGGACGGCACCGACCGGTGCAGGATGTAAGGGACGGATCGCCCGCCCGCCCCACCACCGCCGGAGGACCGCATGATTGCCGAGACCATATGTTCCGCGGTGTCCGCGGCCGGCCTGGGCCTCGCCGCGGTGACGGGGTACCGCAGGCGGTTCCTGGCCGCCACGCGCATCGCGGCGTACTCGCTGGTGCCGGTCGGTCTGGTGCTGACGGGTGTCGTGGCGTGGGTGTCGGGCATGGTCTTCAAGCCGTCGGTCTGGGTCGGCTTCGGACTCCTGGGGCTGGCCTGGCTGCTCTTCGTGATCACGCGGACGGTCGAACGCCGTCGCGCGGTGAAGGACCCCGCGGCCAAGGCCACGAAGGCGGCCGGGGGAGGCCCGGCCCGCGATGCCGTCGCCCCCACCGCGTCCGCGCCCTCGCTCGGCGCGGGCTCCCGCCCGGCGCCCACGGCCCGACAGGCCCCGGCGGCCCCGGCGGACGACTTCTCCGACATCGAGGCCATCCTCAAGAAGCACGGCATCTGACCCCGGCGCGGCGGGGTCCCTCCGACGCCCTACCGCACGCGGGCCCGCCGGCGGTGGGCAAGCCCCGGAGAACCACCTGAAGTGACGACTGCGGGCGAACTGCCGCGCCGGTACTGGCGTGTTGGGGGCGGATGTGCCGGGAGCTGCGCGATCATCGGCCCGACATGCTCGAAACATCGCCGGGCGATCCGCCGGCCCCCGCCCCCGTCGCCGAGGCCCCACTCGCCGAGGAAGGAAGAGGGTGCCTCTTCGCCCTCTCCCAACCCCCGTTGATGATCTTCCTGGGGGTGATCGGGACCCTGCTGCTACTCGCCGCCGTGCACGACCTCTTCATGCTCTGACGCCTCGGGGTGGGCGTCCGCCTCCTTGCGCCGCGCCCGGTACGCGGCCACGTGCAGGCGGTTCCCGCAGGTCCGGCTGTCGCAGTAGCGCCGGGAGCGGTTCCGCGACAGGTCGACGAAGGCCCGCCGGCAGTCCGGCGCCTCGCAGCGCCGCAGCCGTTCCTGCTCGCCGGAGACCACGATGAAGGCCAGTGCCATGCCGCCGTCGGCCGCGAGGTGGTCGCCCACCGAGGCGCCCGGCGCGAAGTAGTGCACGTGCCAGTCGTAGCCGTCGTGGTCCGTGAGCTGGGGCGTGGTGCCGGCCGTGGCGACCAGCTCGTTGATCAGTACGGACGCCGCACGGGAGTTCGGTGCCGCGAAGACCTGGGCGAACTTGCCGCGCACCGTGCGCACCCCGGCGAGGTCGCGGGCGCTGAGCTCGCCGACGTCGCTGATCGCGTACTCCTGGACGAAGCCGCGCAGCGCGCCGATGTCGGAGAGCCCGTCGGGCTGGTCCGGTTCGGCCGCGGTGTTCACCAGCGCGACGACGACGTCGAGCGCGCGACGGGTGTCGTGGGGGATCTGCACGGGGTCGCTCCCTGGAAGGCCGGGCCTGCGGCGACGGTCGGCTGCCGCCGCTGGTGGCCGACTCTAGCGCCTTCCCGCAAGGGGTTACCCGGAGGAGCGGGTGGCGCCGGAGCCCCGAGCGCACCGGCGCCGCCCTCGCGGTTGGCTTCCGCGAGAACAGCGCCGGCACGTGCGTATGTGGTTGTCCGACCCGCACCGTCGCCCCGAGTCGGACGGTGTCGAGCGGCGGTAGGCCTGGCTCAGCTTTCGGCCAGGATGTGGGAGAGCTCCTTGTCGAGGTCGAAGTGCCGGTGCTCGGTCCCGGGTGGAACCGCGGCGTCCGTCCGCTTGAGGAACGATTCGAGTGCTCGGGCGGGTGCTTCGAGCAGTGCTTCTCCCTCCGGTGAGCTCAGGGCGATGCAGACGACGCCCTGACCGTGGCTGCGGGACGGCCAGACGCGGACGTCGCCGGTACCGGTGGGCCGGTGCAGGCCCTCCGCGAGGAGGTCACGGGCGAATACCCATTCGACCGTCTCCTCGGCGCCGGTGTGGAAGGTGGCGTGCACGGCGTAGGGGTCGGCCGTGTCATACCGCAGGCCCGCGGGAACAGGCAGTGAGGACTCGCTCGACACAACGAGGCGCAGGTGCAGCTCGCAGCTGACCGTGGTGTTCATAAGCGCCAGGGCCTTTCGCTCAGTGTGCGCTCGGGGATTCGCACGTCGGCGAAATCGACATGCCACCTACGGTGGCGTTGTAAACCCCTCTGACCGTTTTGCGGACCTCTGGGTCCCTCGGACGGCGGATCCAAACCGGCGTTCACGTGTGCTTCGCCCTCCGGTAGATTCGGCGGCATGAATACGGGGAGTGACCGCGAGACCAACGAGTCCGCCGCCGGCGGGGCGCCTGCCGAGCCCGCCGAGGAAACGCCGCACGTGTCGAAGGCGCCCGCCTTCATCAAGGCGAACCGCAGCCTCCACCTGAGCTGGCAGGTCGGTGTCTTCATCGTCGGCCTGGCCGTCATCGGGGCCGGCATCGCCATGCTCGTCCTGCCCGGACCCGGCTGGGTGGCGATCTTCGCCGGCCTGGCGATCTGGGCCACCGAGTTCGCCTGGGCCCACCTCGTCCTGCGCTGGACCAAGCGCAAGGTCAGCGAGGCCGCGCAGAAGGCGCTCGACCCGAAGGTGCGGCGCCGCAACATCATCCTGACCAGCGTCGGCCTCGTCATCGCGGGCGCGCTGATCGGCTTCTACCTGTGGAAGTACGGGCTGGTCCTGCCCTGGGACATCAAGGACCAGTAGGCCGCCGGAGGTGGTCACGGAGCACCGCTGACATGCGGTAATGTTTGCGGTGCGTCCGGGCGATTAGCTCAGTGGGAGAGCACTTCGTTCACACCGAAGGGGTCACTGGTTCGAACCCAGTATCGCCCACCCGGACCGAGGGCCCGGAGACTCCGAGAGAGTCTCCGGGCCTTCGTCGTTCCCGCCTCCCGCCCGCCTCAGCGGAGCCGCCCCAGGGCCTCCCGCAGTCGCCGGGCCTCGCGCAGCCGCTTCTCGTACGTCGCGCCCACCATCAGCAGCAGCAGGCCCGCCAGCGCCGGCGGCAGCCACCGCGGCAGCGCCCCCGCCACCTGCACCACGTACGGGGCCAGCTCGTGCAGGGCCACCGCCGCCAGCGTGACGCCGCCCAGCAGCAGCGGGGCGCCGAGCCGCCGGTGCGCGCCGGCCAGGGTCAGGCCCAGCGCCGCCAGCCCCAGCAGCAGCGGACGCAGCCAGTGCGCGTCCCCCCAGGCGGCGATCAGGCTCGGCAGCAGGCTCGCCCCCAGCCCCGGCCCGTACGCCGTCCAGGAGGAGACCGCCGGGTCCTTGCGGCGGGACAGGAAGCCCACCACCAGGGCCGCCGCGGACACCGGCAGCGCGTACGCCTCCGGCACCGTCACCCCCGACGCGCCGAGGCGGACCCAGGTGGCGAGCACGAACAGCGCCGTGGCCGCCCAGCCCAGCCGCCGCCGGTCCGCCCGCAGCGCCGCGCCGGCGCACAGCACCCCGCCCAGGGCGAGCACCAGGGCCAGCACCGGCGGATCACCGGCCGCGAGCGCCACCGCCACCACCACCGCCACGGCCGCCGCGCACTCCGCCGGGCCCCGCACCGGGCCCAGCCGCGGCGCCAGGGCCGCCACCGCCGCGGGAGCCGCGAGGGCCGCCACCCCGAGCCAGGCCTGCGCGAGCCCGGCGACCGCCGCGACCGCCACGGAGAGCGCCACGGCGTACCCGACGGCGGCCACCGCCCCACCGGCCCGCACGGGCGGCCGGGCGGGCCCGTACGCCGCCGCGAGCGCGGCACCGGCCCCCAGCAGCCCGAACACCGCGAACGTCGCCGCACGGCCGTCCAGCGCCCCCAGGGACACGTTCAGCGCCCCCACCACCGCGCACACCGCGGCGGTCGGGCCGACGGACCGCCCGGACGCCCGCAGCGCGAGCGCGCCGGCCCCCGCCACCACCAGCGTCTGCGCCCCCAGGACCGCCGCCACGGGCACCCCCAGCAGCACCGGAGCCGTGAACAGCCCCGCCCAGCCGACCACCACGGCCACCACCGCCACCGGCTCACCGCGCGGCAGCTCCCGGGCCGCCCACCAACCGGCTCCCGCCACCAGCAGCAGCGCCACCGGTACCGCGGCGCCCGCCCCGTACCCGCCCCCCGACGGGGTGGTCGACGCCCAGACCTCGCCCAGCACGCCGACCCGGGCCGCGAGCACGAGGCCGACCGCCGGAACCGTGCTCAACGCCGCCACCGCGGCCACCCCCGCGCCCGCCCACGACAGGCCGCGCCGGACCTGCCCAGGCAGGGCCGAGGCCCGTACGGCCGCGGCCAACGGCAGCGCCGCCACCAGGTGCACCACCACCGGCCACATGTCCCCCCGGGCCGGGTGGCCGGCCGGGACGAGCGCCCCCACCGCCGCGACCGCCGCCAACGCGCCCACCAGAGCCGCCGCCCACGCCCGCGCCTCACGCCAGGCGACCGCCACGCCCAGGACGGCCCCCGCCGCCAGCAGCAGCGCCGGACCGACCGACCCCGGATCGGTCAGGGACAGCACCGCACCCGTCAGCAGCGCCACCGCGCCCGTCGCCGAAGCCACCACCCACGCGGTCACCCGCACCGACCGCCGCGTCACCGCCACCGCGAGCGCGGCGTCCAGCGCCGCCGTCACCAGCACCGCCCAGCCACCGCCCAACGGCCGCGCCCCCGACGCGGCCGCGGCCAGCGGCAACGTCAGCTGCGCCACCAGCACCGCCGCGAGCAGCGGCAGCCGCAGCCGGGGGAACGCCGACCCGTAGCCGGCCCAGAGCGCCGCGAGCACCGCCGAGGCACCCGCCGCGTACGCGGTCCCGTCGACCCCCGACAGCCCGGTCGCGTGCAGCGCGTACGCGTCCAGCACCGTCAGCAGCAGCCCCACGGCCGCCACCGACTCCGCGGTGGAGCGCAGTCCCCGCCGCAGCAGTGCCACGGGCGCGGCCAGCGCGGCCCCCGTCACCAGGGCCAGCACCACCGAACGCCCGGCGATCCCGAGCGAACCCCAGCTCACGAGCGTGAAGGCCAGCGCGGCCACCGCCAACAGCACCGCGCCCAACGTCAACAGCACGTTCTGCGCGCCGCGCGCCGGAGCCGACCCGGGCCCCGCCACCACCGCGGGACCCGTCGCCGCCGCGGGACCGGCCGGGGTCGGCGCACCGAGCGTCAGGACGCCGATCAGCCAGTTCCGTCGGGACAGCAAATAGTGCCGCCGGGCGTCGAGTTGGATCAGCTCGCGGTCGATGAGCGCCAGCTCCTCGGCCGGCGGCAAGGCCGGTGACGATCCTGGCGGGAAGGGGGTGTTCATACGCGGAGTGTGTCGCCCGTCACGGCATCAGGACATGGGCGTGCGTACTCAGATCGACCCTGAGTACACCCTGGGGTCGGGTCCGTCGGAACCGCCCACGCGAAACCGCCCGGCGGGTCAGACTGGAGCCATGCACCGCTGGACGCACTACCGCTTCCGCAGCGTGTGGGACCTTCAGGCCCCGCCCGCCCTCGTCTTCTCCCTGCTGGAGGACCCCGGGCAGTACCCCTCGTGGTGGCCCCAGGTCCGCCGGGTCGAACCGGCGGGGGAGGACACCGGGAACGCCCTGATCCGCTCGGCCCTCCCGTACGGCATCCACGTCGACGTCACCGGCCTGCTCCGCGACCCCGCCCGGGGCGTGCTGGAGGTCGCCCTGCGCGGCGACATCGAGGGCTGGGCGCGCTGGACCGTACGCCGGCGCGGTGGCCCCGGAGCCGCCCGCACCCGAGCCCTGTACGAGCAGGAGGTCGACGTCAGGGCGCCCCTGCTGCGCCGGCTCTCGGTGCCCGCCCGGCCGCTGTTCAGGCTCAACCACGCCCTGATGATGCGGGCCGGCCGGCGCGGTCTCGCGGCCCGACTGACGGCCGGACCGGAAGCGGTTTGAACAGACCCCACGCCTCTTGTATTGTTCAGTCCGTTCCCGGGCGATTAGCTCAGCGGGAGAGCACTTCGTTCACACCGAAGGGGTCACTGGTTCGATCCCAGTATCGCCCACCGGGACAGGCCGGTCCGTCTGATGACGGACCGGCCTTCCGCATGTACGGCCCCGTCGAGCGGCGCGTACGGCCCCGCTAGGCGGCCTGGTTCAGCTCCGGCCGCAGCGGCCAGTGCGGATCCACCGACTCCGGCGTCCCCTGCCGCGCGAACCACGCCTGCAGGCCGCGCGCCTGCGCCGCGTGCCACACCGCCTGCAGGGTGTGCAGCTCGGCCGGGGTCAGTCGCTCCAACCTTCCCGCGAACCTGCGGCCCACGGCCCGTACGAGCTCCAGGGACGCCAGCGCGTCCGCCGACGCGTCGTGCGCGCCCTCCAGCTCTATCCCGTAGTGCGCGCACAGGTCCGTCAGCGTGCGACGGCCCTTGCGGTAGCGGTCCAGGTGCTTGTCCAACACCCGCGGATCCAGCACCGTCAGCGGCCTGTTGTCCAGGTACCGCGACAGCGAGGAGGCCCGGTGCCGGCGCAACTCCCGGTCCAGCAGCGTCAGGTCGAACGGCGCGTTCATCACCACCACCGGCCGCCCCGCCACCTGCTGCTCTCCCAGCGCGCGGGCTATCTCCTCCACCACCGGCGCCGGCCAACGGCCGTGGCGCTGGAGGTGCTCATCGGTCAGGCCGTGCACTTCCGTGGCTCCCGGGGGTACCGGGATGCCGGGATTGACCAGCCAGCGGGTGGTGCGGACCCGGCCGCCCGCACACTCCTGCACGACGAGCGCGGCGGACACGATCCGGTCCTGCTCGACGTCCACTCCGGTCGTCTCCGTGTCGAATGAGGCCAACGGGCCTTCGTACCAGCGCGTCATGGCGAACTCCTCGTCCCCGGTCGGCAGATGGGGAGCACCCGGACGCCGTCGTCTCGGAGCGTGCCACCCCCGCCCGCTTCGGTGATACCCGGGCTGTTTGCCCCGTACGCCGTTTGCGGCCCCCCGGGTGCGGAGACAACTCAACAGGGGGGCCGCACACATGACCGGTCGTCACCCCGACACCACTCACGGCAGGGCCCGGAAGGCATGGGGAGCCGGCCATGGCGCTCGCACAGCCCGAACCGGGCGGGGTGCTGCAGACACGGTCCGGTCCCGCGACCGGACCGCTGCGCGGCACGCTCGCCACCACCGCCTGCATGGAGACCCTCCAGGTGGGCTACCTCCACGCCGTCGCCGCCGCGGCCGGCTGCTCGCTGTCCCAGCCGTTTCCGGACAACGGCATCGACTGGCACGTCAGCCACGGCGCGCCCGAACACGTCGTCGACGACGAGGTGACCGTCAAGGTGCAGCTGAAGGCCACCTACCAGGTGCCGCCGAGTCCGCCGGGCGACACCTTCGGCTTCACCCTCGACAACGAACACCTGGTGAAACTGGCCCGCACGCCGGTCGCCGTCCACAAGATCCTCGTCGTCATGCTCGTACCGCGGGAGCGCGACCAGTGGCTGAGCGCCGGACACGACCGGCTCGACCTGCGGCACTGCTGCTACTGGACCAACCTCGCCGGACACCCCGTGACCGGCCGGCGCCGGACCACCGTACGGATCCCGACCACGCGGATCTTCGACGACCGGGCGCTGTGCGAGATCATGACCCGGGTCGGGTCGGGAGGGACACCTTGATGAACCGGCAGCCACCCCACCTCGAACCGCTGTCGTCCCCGGAACCGGAACCGGGCGTGCCCGATCCCGCCCGGGTCGACCCCCAGGTGCTCGGCGCCCTGCTGCGCCGTCACGGCTGGCTCCGGCGCGGCGGCGCGGCGGGCCGCTACGGCCGGTGGACCCCGCCGCCCGGCCGGCCGACGGGCGGCGCCGCCAGCCTGCTCGTCCCCGAGAGCCGCGCCTTCCCCGACTGCTCCGACCTGCTGGAGGAAGCGCTGACGGCGCTCTCCCGCAGCGGTCTCCCGTCGGCCCGGGAGGTCCTCTTCGGGCTGAGCGTTCCCAGCGACGAGGTCCGCTGGGAGCGCGAGATCATCCCCGAGGGCCCGTACGGCCGCCAGGGCGACGCCGTCTGGACGGTGCAGGAACAGCTCCGCTCGGCGGCCCGCCGGATGCTGCTGGCCGGGGCGCTCGCCGACCGGGCACGGGCCGGCTACTACGGCGCCCGCCACCGGGCCCAGGCCGAACGCACCCTGGACGGAGTCCTGGTGGGCCCCTCCCCGGGTGGCCGCAGGCTCACCGCCTACGTCCCCGTCGGCGGCGGCCGCGGTCCCGTGACCCGGCTGCACCACGCGCTGCACGCGGCCCGCGAGGCCGTGGACTACCGACGGGCCACCGGAGGCATGGAGGCCTTCGACGCGGCCGTCGCCGCCGGCGTCAGCCGTGAACTCGCCGACGCGCTCATCGCCCTGGTGCGCGGCTCGGAGGGGGTCCGCATCGCGCTGGCCTGGGCGCCCGCGGCCGGGGTCCCCGCGGGGTGCGCCGCCCGGCCCGAACCGGTGGAGTTCTCACCGGGCGACCTGCCCGTGCTGCGCGAGGCCGCCGACCGGTACACCCGGGACGAGCCGGCCGTCGCCGTCCGCGTCGCCGGAGCGGTGGTGCGGATGCGCCGCTCGGCCGCCGGGGGAGGGGGCACCGTACGACTGCGGGTGCTGGCGGGCGCCGAGGTGCCGTACGTACGGGCCGCGCTCGACGAGGAGGCGTACCGCATCGCGGGCCACGCCCACCTGGTCGGCCTGCCCGTCCGGGTCAGCGGCCGCCTGCAGCGCCGCGGCGGCTTCCGCCGGCTCACCGGGGCCACCGACGTGACGCCGGTGCCGCTGGACGAGGTCGAGCGGGACCGCCTGATGAAGACCCTGGACGCGGCCTTCGACCCGCAGGACGTGCTCCCCTCGGACGAATAGTCCCGCGGCGCGCTGCCGGAACGGTCAGGGGGCGGGGCGGGTGAAGTGCGCCATGAGCAGGTCCGGGACCGGTGAGAAGTCCGCGCCCCGGACCATGCCGAGGCCCTCGTACAGGGCCACGGCGGGGGCGTTCGACGCGCCCGTGGTGACCTCGACCGTGCGGTCCGGGAAGGTCTCGTCGAGGAGGTGGCGCATCAGCCGGGAGGCGACGCCCCGACGGAACCACGCCGGGTCCACGCACAGCCGGTCGATCCCGATGGCCCCGTCGGGCTCCCGCGCCCAGGCGAGGAAGCCCGCGATCGAGCCGTCGTCGGAGACGGCCCCCGACCAGTGCAGCGGCCGCTCCCGCATCTCCTGGAGGCTCTCGCGCAGCGCGGGTATGCCGTCGAAGCCGATCAGGGCCGCCTCCACCGCGTAGGAGGCGCGGCCGATCCGGTGCACCGCGACGGCGGTGGCCTCGTCGGTCAGGTCGAGCGGACGCAGCAGCAGGTTCGGCATGCGGGGTCGGGTTTCCCTTCGGGGGCGGGCGGGACGGGGCGCGGGCGGCCCCCACGCTACCCACGGCCGCGGCCCGCACGGGCCCCGCGGGCCCCCGTGGGGCCGCTGGACGCGTACGACCGTCAACCGTTTCGCTGCGCGGGCACTCGGCTCGGTACGATTCAGGCGCGCAGTGTTCGCTCGCGCACCCCCTGAGTCAGGAGAGACCGGTGTCAGACGTCCGTGTGATCATCCAACGCGATTCCGAGCGGGACGAGCGCGTGGTGGCCACGGGCACTACGGCGGCCGAGCTCTTCGCCGGCGAGCGCACCATCGTCGCCGCCCGCGTCGCGGGTGAGCTGAAGGACCTCGCGTACGAGGTGAAGGACGGCGAGACCGTCGAACCGGTGGAGATCTCCTCCGAGGACGGCCTCAACATCCTGCGGCACTCGACCGCCCACGTCATGGCGCAGGCCGTGCAGGAGCTCTTCCCCGAGGCCAAGCTGGGCATCGGCCCGCCGGTCCGGGACGGCTTCTACTACGACTTCGACGTCGCGAAGCCCTTCACCCCCGAGGACCTCAAGGTCATCGAGAAGAAGATGCAGGAGATCCAGAAGCGCGGGCAGAGGTTCGCCCGTCGCGTGGTCTCCGACGAGGCGGCCCGCGAGGAGCTCGCCGACGAGCCGTACAAGCTGGAGCTCATCGGCATCAAGGGCTCGGCCTCCACCGACGACGGCGCGAACGTCGAGGTGGGCGGCGGCGAGCTGACCATCTACGACAACCTCGACGCCAAGACCGGCGAGCTGTGCTGGAAGGACCTCTGTCGCGGTCCCCACCTGCCCACCACCCGCAACATCCCGGCGTTCAAGCTGATGCGCAACGCGGCCGCCTACTGGCGCGGCAGCGAGAAGAACCCGATGCTCCAGCGCATCTACGGCACCGCGTGGCCGTCGAAGGACGAGCTGAAGGCCCACCTCGACTTCCTCGCCGAGGCAGAGAAGCGCGACCACCGCAAGCTCGGCAACGAGCTCGACCTCTTCTCCATCCCGGACGAGATCGGTTCCGGCCTCGCCGTCTTCCACCCGCGCGGCGGCATCATCCGCCGGGTCATGGAGGACTACTCGCGCCGCCGGCACGAGGAGGAGGGCTACGAGTTCGTCTACTCCCCGCACGCCACCAAGGGCGCCCTCTTCGAGAAGAGCGGCCACCTGGACTGGTACGCGGAGGGCATGTACCCCCCCATGCAGCTCGACGGTGGTACCGACTACTACCTCAAGCCCATGAACTGCCCGATGCACAACCTGATCTTCGACGCGCGCGGCCGCTCCTACCGTGAACTGCCGCTGCGCCTCTTCGAGTTCGGCACCGTGTACCGGTACGAGAAGTCGGGCGTCGTGCACGGCCTGACCCGTGCCCGGGGCTTCACGCAGGACGACGCGCACATCTACTGCACCCGTGAGCAGATGGCGGAGGAGCTCGACCGCACGCTCACCTTCGTGCTGAACCTGCTGCGCGACTACGGCCTGACCGACTTCTACCTGGAGCTCTCCACCAAGGACCCGGAGAAGTTCGTCGGCTCGGACGAGGTCTGGGAGGAGGCCACCGCCGTCCTCCAGCAGGTCGCCGAGAAGCAGGGCCTCCCGCTGACCCCCGACCCGGGCGGCGCGGCCTTCTACGGCCCGAAGATCTCCGTGCAGGCGCGCGACGCCATCGGCCGCACCTGGCAGATGTCGACCGTCCAGCTCGACTTCAACCTGCCGGAGCGCTTCGACCTGGAGTACACCGGCCCGGACGGCTCGCGCCAGCGCCCGGTCATGATCCACCGCGCCCTGTTCGGCTCCATCGAGCGGTTCTTCGCGGTCCTGCTGGAGCACTACGCGGGCGCCATGCCGCCGTGGCTCGCCCCGGTCCAGGCCGTCGGCATCCCGATCGGCGACGGGCACGTGGACTACCTGCGGGAGTTCGCGGCCGAGGCGAAGAAGCAGGGCCTGCGGGTCGAGGTGGACGCCTCCTCCGACCGCATGCAGAAGAAGATCCGCAACCACCAGAAGCTCAAGGTCCCGTTCATGATCATCGTCGGTGACGAGGACATGGCCGCGGGCACCGTCTCCTTCCGCTACCGCGACGGTTCGCAGGAGAACGGCATCGCCAAGGACGAGGCACTGGCCAAGCTGGCCAAGGTCGTCGCCGACCGCGTCCAGGTCTGATCCGGGGCACGACGGCACGGCGGGCCCCCGGAAAGTGATCACTTTCCGGGGGCCTTCCTCGTACGTGCGGGCGAGGTCATATGCTGCATCCCATGACGATTGAGCCGGAGCAGCAGGGCGGAGTGGGCACGCAGGACGCGTTCCAGCGTCTGTGGACGCCCCACCGGATGGCCTACATCCAGGGGGAGAACAAGCCGACCGGCCCGGAGGCCGGGGACGGCTGTCCCTTCTGCGGGCTTCGGGAGATGTCCGACGAGGACGGGCTGATCGTGGCGCGGGGCGAGCACGTGTACGCGGTGCTCAACCTCTACCCCTACAACGGTGGCCACCTGCTGGTCGTCCCGTACCGGCACGTCGCCGACTACACGGAGCTCGACGGCCCCGAGACGGCCGAGCTGGCGGACCTGACGAAGCGGGCCATGACGGCGCTGCGCAAGGCCTCCGGGGCGCACGGCTTCAACATCGGGCTGAACCAGGGTGCGGCCGCCGGCGCCGGCATCGCGGCCCACCTGCACCAGCACATCGTGCCGCGCTGGGGCGGGGACGCGAACTTCATGCCGGTCGTCGGGCACACCCGGGTGCTGCCGCAACTCCTCGCGGAGACCCGCCAGATGCTTTCGGACGCCTGGCCGGTCGACTGACCGCCACGAACGGGGCGGGCCCACCGGCCCGCCCCGCCTCCGTGCCCGGGGCCCGTCGTCGCCCGGGGCCCGTCGTCAGGTTCCCGTCCGTCCGCCTCGCGGCGTCCGGCCTCAGGACGGGCGGGCGGCGCGCCATTCGGCCAGGACGGCCTCGATGTCGAACTCGGTCAGGTTCAGGGGCGGACCCGGCGGGGGCATGCGCAGGGCCGCCGCGATCTTCTCGTTGACCTCGGTGAGGACCGCCCGTACCTGACGCTCGGAACGGGCCGCACGGGCCGTCTCCAGGGCGTCCTCCGCCTCCTTGCGCAGCGCGAGCGCCGGCGGCAGCGAGGAGAAGCCCTCGCGGTGCATCTTCCCCCTGATCCACCACAGCTCGTCATACGGCGCGTCCAGCGAGGCCATGGGCTTGCCCCAGCCCGGCAGCTTCTCGAACTCGCCCCGGGCCTCGGCTTCACGGATCTGCCGGTCCACGAAGGACTCGAAGCTGACGCCGGGCGGTTTGCGCTCGGTCACGGCACCTCCTCGGGTTCCCCCGCCCGCGGCGGGACTCCTCCAGCGTACTTACTCGTACACGTCCGCCTTGCGGGGGGAAGGCTCCTGGATCATGCCGCTCATGATCGAGGAACGGTTGGTGAAGCGGTCGGTGTCGACGCCGTTCTCCTCCAGCACCTTGAACGTCGCCGCGTGCACGGACCGCAGCACCGGAGCGACCGTGCGCAGCGCGTCGTCCGCCATGAAGCGGTGGCGCCACATCGAGCCGGCCCAGACGTGCCGCAGCCCGAAGGGCTCGGGCAGGACCAGCTTGCCGCCGAAGTGCTCCAGCAGCGGCGGGTACCAGGTCAGCGGCGCGCGGACGGCCAGCCGGACGACCTCGGAGGCGTCGACGAGCCGCAGCGGGCGCTCCACGGTCTCCCAGAAGCGCACCGACTTCGGGACCTCGACCACCGGGGCCTTCGACTTGGTGGTGAACAGGCCGTGCACGGGGCCGAGGGCGTGGGCGGTGACGTCCACGCGAAGGGTCTTGTAGAGCACGGTGACGGTGACCAGCATGGTGATGACGAGCTGGCCGTCCCAGAGCGGGTACTGGATGCCCAGGTAGTGCCGGTTGCCCGCGCTGAACTGCTGCTCGTTGCAGATCCTGGTGATCTCGTGCGGCTTCACCAGGAAGGTGTCGACGTTCTCGCCGCCGGGCCGGGCCACCTCGCCCGCGCCCTCGCCGACGGGCGTGACGATCCAGTGCTGGATGGAGGCCGCCGGGAAACCGCCGGTGTGCAGGGGTCCGCGCTCCAGCTTGCGCAACTGGGTGTCGATCGCGCGTATGACGTCCCAGCTGCGGAACGGGTGGATCTCGTGGCCCTCGGTCGCGGGGGTCAGTTCCTCGGCCATCTGCCAGCTGCCCCAGCGGGTGCCCATGCCGAGGATGCCCTTGGGGCCGGCGTAGAACACGGAGTTGCTGCGGTCCTCGGCGGTGAGCTTCGCCAGCTGGTGGCGCAGGTCCTCGCGGGCCTTCTCGTCGGGGTTGCCGGGCACCGCGTCGGGGATCTTGGCGGCGACCCCGCCGCCGCCGAGCAGACCGTCCCAGCGGGACCGCAGGTCGGCGGCGGTGTTCTCGCAGATCCGGCGGGCCAGGTACCAGCCGACGACCGGGGCGGCGAGCGAGGCGAGCAGATAGAGCTCCAGGAAGCCGCTGCCGGGCTCGCGCTTGATCACCCGGTACAGCAGGATCGCGGCGAAGAGGGCGATGGCGACGAGCAGCGCCGTCCCGATCCAGCCCGTCTTGCGGCCCTCGCCCTTCGACAGGGACTTGCGCAGTTGGAAGAGGCCCAGCCACAGCAGCGTCCCGGGGAGGAACAACACCCCGCAGACCAGCGTGATCATGCGGAGGCGGCGGTCGCGGTCCTTGCGGATGCGGGAGGCGGCCAGGCAGTGCTCCACGACGGTCTGCGGGTCGGCGCCGAAGGACTGGATGAGGGGCTTGCGGCCGGCTCCCAGGGTGCGGGCCTCCACCGCGCGGCAGAAGGCCTCCCCGAGGTTCGGTTCGAAGAGGGAGAGCTTGGGCTCCTTGACCGTGGCCGGGTGCAGCTCGCTGTTGGCCCCGAGTATGGAGGACAGCTTGGTGTCCTTGCCGCCGTCGCGGTACGCGGCGGAGGCGAGCGCGTTGGTCGCCGCGGTCTGGCCGCCGCTCCCCTGGAGAGGAATCTGTGCCCCGGGCCTGAAGTCGAATCCGTCGTCCGCCACCGCTGCCCCCATCGCCGTGCCACTGTGCTCTTTGCCGTGCTGTTCCCGGGCCGCTCGCTCCGCGGCGTGCGGCCCGCTGTCGTTTCGTCGTGTCGCCCGATGTGCTCCCCGCCGCGCCGAAGAGCTTATCGGCGGACGTCGCCGCATGGTCATGGGACAGGGAAATACCGCCCACCGCAAGCCGGTTGGATGGGCGGTCACCCTGGCGCTATGTCAGATGGCTTCCCTTCTCGGCCTGTTCGCGCACCTTGTCCGCGATCGGCGCGGGCATCGGTTCGTGCCGGGCGTACGCCCGCGTGAACCGGCCCGTGCCGTGGGAGACGGAGCGCAGGTCCACGGCGTACCGGTCGATCTCGATCTCCGGGACCTCGGCGCGCACCCGGGTCCGGCCGGCGCCCGCCTGCTCGGTGCCGACGACGCGGCCGCGCCGACCGGCGAGGTCGCTCATGACCGGGCCGACGTACTCGTCGGGCACGAGGACGTCGAGTTCGGCGACGGGCTCCAGGAGGTGGATCGCGGCGTCGGCGGCGGCCTCGCGCAGGGCCAGGGCGCCCGCGGTCTGGAACGCGGCGTCGGAGGAGTCCACGGAGTGCGCCTTGCCGTCGCGCAGGATGATCCGTACGTCGACCAGCGGATGGCCCGTCGCCAGCCCGCGGGCGGCCTGGGCGCGGACGCCCTTCTCCACGGACGGGATGAACTGGCGGGGGACCGAGCCGCCGACGACCTTGTCGACGAACTCGATGCCGCTGCCGGGCGGCAGCGGCTCGACCTCGATCTCGCAGATGGCGAACTGGCCGTGGCCGCCGGACTGCTTGACGTGCCGGCCGCGGCCGGTGGCCTTGGTGCCGAAGGTCTCGCGCAGGCTCACCTTGTGGGCGACGGGGTCGACCTGGACTCCGTAGCGGCTCCGCAGCCGCTCCAGCGCGACGTCCTGGTGGGCCTCGCCGAGGCACCACAGGACGAGCTGGTGCGTGTGCGGGTTCTGCTCCAACCGCATGGTGGGGTCCTCGGCGACGAGGCGGGCCAGCCCCTGGGACAGCTTGTCCTCGTCGGCCTTGCTGTGGGCCTCGATGGCGAGGGGGAGCAGCGGCTCGGGCATCCGCCAGGGCTCCATCAGGAGCGGGGACTCCTTGGCGGACAGGGTGTCCCCGGTCTCGGCGCGGGTGAGTTTCGCCACGCAGGCGAGGTCGCCCGCGATGCACTGGCCGAGGATCCGCTGCTGCTTGCCGAAGGGGGAGGTGAGGGCGCCGGTCCGCTCGTCGATGTCGTGGTCCTCGTGGCCGCGGTCCGCGAGGCCGTGGCCGCTGACGTGGACGGCCTGCTCGGGGCGCAGGGTGCCGGAGAAGACGCGGACGAGGGAGACGCGGCCGACGTACGGGTCGGAGGAGGTCTTGACGACCTCGGCGAGCAGCGGTCCGGCCGGATCGCAGGTGGCCTCGGGGCGCGGGGCGCCGTCGGGCGAGGTGACGGTGAGCGGGGCGCGTTCCAGCGGGGTGGGGAAGCCGCCCGTGATCAGTTCGAGGAGTTCGACGGTGCCGAGGCCCTGGCGGGCGCCGTCGGCGGCGGGGGCGGCCATCAGCACGGGGTGGAAGGTGCCGCGCGCGACGGCCCGCTCCAGGTCGTCGACCAGCGTCTTCAGGTCGATGTCCTCGCCGCCGAGGTAGCGGTCCATCAGGCCCTCGTCCTCGCTCTCCGCGATGATCCCCTCGATGAGGCGGGAGCGGGCGGAGTCGATGAGGGCGAGTTCGGCGGGGTCCGGATCGCGCTCCACGCGCTCGCCCGAGGTGTAGTCGTGCACGCGCCGGGAGAGGAGGCCCAGCAGGCCCGTGACCGGGGCGTGGCCGTCGGCGCCGGCCGGTCCGTGCAGCGGCAGGTACAGGGGGACGACGGCGTCCGGGTCGTCCCCGCCGAAGATCTCCCCGCAGATGTCGGTCATCTGCGCGTAGTCGGCGCGGGCTGCCTCCAAATGGGTGACGACGATGGCGCGCGGCATGCCGACGGCCTCGCACTCGTCCCAGACCATCCGGGTGGCCCCGTCGATGCCGTCCGAGGCCGAGACGACGAAGAGGGCCGCGTCCGCGGCGCGCAGACCGGCCCTGAGTTCCCCGACGAAGTCGGCGTATCCGGGAGTGTCCAGGATGTTGATCTTGATTCCGGCCCATTCGACGGGGACCAGCGAGAGCTGCACGGACCGGTGCCGGCGCTGCTCGATCTCGTCGTAGTCGGAGACGGACGTGCCGTCCTCGACCCGGCCGGCCCTGTTCACGGCCCCGGAGGTGAGGGCCAGCGCCTCGACCAGAGTGGTCTTCCCGGCGCCGCTGTGGCCGACCAGCACGACGTTCCGTACGGAAGCGGGGCGGTCGGCCGTCAGTGCCCTGCCGGCGGCCCCGGCTTGGTGTGATGTGGCTCCCATGGTGCTCGTGCCTCCCGGTGTCGCGGTGAGGAGGGGTGAACGGGGTCCTACGAGCTTTGCACCGCCGTCACACTGCGTCCATACGTCGTACCCCGGCCGGCCCGGGGCGCGAACCGGACCCCCCGGGCGGATTGCCGGGAGCGAACCGGTGGGTGCGCGGCCGTGCGGGCCCCGGGCGCCGGCTACGATGGGCCAGCCGGTGGCCGTGGTGGCCGTGCGGCCCAGCGACCCTCCGGGAAGGCCATGCTGAACAAGTACGCGCGTGCATTCTTCACGCGTGTTCTCACGCCGTTCGCCGCGTTTCTCCTCCGTCGGGGGGTGAGCCCCGACGCGGTCACCCTCATCGGCACCGCCGGCGTGGTGGCCGGAGCGCTGGTCTTCTTCCCCAGGGGCGAGTTCTTCTGGGGCACGATCACCATCACCCTCTTCGTGTTCTCCGACCTGGTGGACGGGAACATGGCCCGCCAGGCCGGCGTCTCCAGCCGGTGGGGCGCGTTCCTCGACTCCACCCTCGACCGGGTGGCGGACGCGGCGATCTTCGGCGGGCTCGCGCTCTGGTACGCGGGCTCCGGGAACGACAACGTCCTCTGCGCGGTGGCGATCTTCTGCCTGGCCAGCGGCCAGGTGGTCTCCTACACCAAGGCCCGCGGCGAGTCGATCGGGCTTCCGGTCGCCGTCAACGGGCTCATCGAGCGGGCCGAGCGGCTGGTGATCTCCCTGGTCGCGGCCGGCCTGTCCGGCCTCCAGACCTTCGGGGTGCCCTCGTGGATCGGCGTCCTGCTGCCGATCGCCCTGTGGGTCGTCGCCGTCGGCTCGCTCGTCACCCTGATCCAGCGGGTGGTCACCGTACGCCGTGAGGCGGCCGAGGCGGACGCCGCCGAGGCGGCCACCGGACCCCAGTCCTCCACCGAGAGCGGTACCACCTGATGGGCACGGCGCAGGACAAGCTGGTCGACGGTCTGTACGGGCTCGGCTGGGCGGGGGTGAAGAAGCTCCCCGAGCCGGCCGCGGTCGCCCTCGGCCGCAGGATCGCGGACGTGGTCTGGAAGCGCCGCGGCAAGAGCGTGCTCCGCCTGGAGTCCAACCTGGCCAGGGTGGTCCCCGACGCCTCGCCCGAGCGACTGCGGGAACTCTCCAAGGCGGGCATGCGCTCGTACATGCGCTACTGGATGGAATCGTTCCGGCTGCCGACGATGAACCCGGAACGCTTCGGCAAGGAAGTCCTGTTCAAGGACGAGCACCTGCTGCGCGAAGCCCTCGCCAGTGGGCGCGGGGTCGTCGTCGCCCTGCCCCACCTGGCCAACTGGGACCTCGCCGGGGCCTGGGCCATCGGCCACATCGGCGTCCCGTTCACCACCGTCGCCGAACGCCTCAAGCCCGAGTCCCTCTACGACCGCTTCGTGGCCTACCGGGAGAGCCTCGGCATGGAGGTCCTGCCGCACAGCGGCGGCGCCGCCTTCGGCACCCTGGCCCGCCGGCTGCGCTCCGGCGGCCTGGTCTGCCTCGTCGCGGACCGGGACCTGTCGTCCTCCGGCGTCGAGGTGGACTTCTTCGGCGCCACCGCCCGCATGCCCGCCGGGCCCGCCCTGCTGGCCCAGCAGACGGGGGCGGTGCTGCTCCCGGCGACCCTGCACTACGGGGACTCGCCGACGATGTACGGCCGGATCCACCCCGAGGTCCCGGTGCCGGGGACCGGGACGCGGATCGAGAAGACCGCCACGATGACGCAGGCCGTCGCGGACGCCTTCGCCGAGGGCATCGCCGAACACCCGCAGGACTGGCACATGCTGCAACGGCTGTGGCTGGACGACCTGGAGGAGCGCCCGTAGTGAAGATCGGCATCGTGTGCCCGTACTCGTGGGACGTCCCGGGCGGCGTCCAGTTCCACATCCGTGACCTGGCGGAACACCTGATCCGCCTCGGCCACGAGGTGTCGGTGCTGGCCCCGGCCGACGACGAGACCCCCCTGCCGCCCTACGTGGTCTCGGCGGGACGGGCGGTGCCGGTGCCCTACAACGGGTCCGTCGCCCGGCTGAACTTCGGCTTCCTGTCGGCGGCCCGCGTACGACGCTGGCTGCACGACGGGGTCTTCGACGTCATCCACATCCACGAGCCGGCCTCCCCCTCGCTGGGGCTGCTGTCCTGCTGGGCCGCCCAGGGGCCGATCGTGGCCACCTTCCACACCTCCAACCCGCGCTCCCGCGCCATGATCGCCGCGTACCCGATCCTCCAGCCGGCCCTGGAGAAGATCAGCGCGCGGATCGCGGTCAGCGAGTACGCCCGGCGCACCCTCGTGGAACACCTGGGCGGGGACGCCGTCGTCATCCCGAACGGGGTGGACGTCGACTTCTTCGCCGACGCCGATCCCAAGGCGGAGTGGGGCGGCCGGACCCTCGGATTCATCGGCCGCATCGACGAACCCCGCAAGGGCCTGCCCGTCCTCATGGCCGCCTTCCCGCAGATCGTCGAGGCCTGCCCGGACGTGCGCCTGCTGGTCGCCGGCCGCGGCGACGAGGAGGAGGCGGTGGCCTCCCTGCCCGCGGAACTGCGCTCACGCGTCGAGTTCCTCGGCATGGTCTCCGACGAGGACAAGGCCCGCCTGCTGCGCAGCGTGGACGTCTACGTCGCCCCCAACACCGGCGGCGAGAGCTTCGGGATCATCCTGGTCGAGGCGCTGTCCGCCGGAGCCGCCGTCCTGGCCTCCGACCTCGACGCCTTCGCCCAGGTCCTGGACCAGGGCGCGGCCGGCGAACTCTTCGCGAACGAGGACTCGGCCTCCCTCGCCGCCGCGGCCGTCGCCCTGCTCCGCGACCCGGCCCGACGGGCCGAACTGAGCGCCCGCGGCTCCGCCCACGTACGGCGCTTCGACTGGTCGACGGTCGGCGCGGACATCCTCGCCGTCTACGAGACCGTCACCGACGGCGCGGCCGCGGTCGCCGCCGACGAGCGGGTGCCCCTGCGCACCCGACTCGGCTTCTCGCGGGACTCCACGGGCTCCTGAGACCCGGGCGCGGGCGGCGGCGCCCCGGGGACCCGCCCGCGCCGCCTCCCGCCCACCGCCCGGGCCCGGGGCGTCCCTGCGGGCCCCATGGGCCCCCCGGGCCCCACGGGCAGGGGTGAGCGGGGGCCGCGCCCGGAAGGGTAATGTCGCGGCCCGTGATCGAAAACCTTGTCTGGATCGCCGTGGCGCTGGGCGTCGTCGGTGTCTACCTCAGCTGGACCGCCGGCCGTCTCGACCGGCTGCACACGCGGATGGACGCCGCTCGGGCCGCACTCGACGCGCAGCTCGTGCGGCGGGCCTCGGTGGTCGTGGAGGTGGCGACCTCCGGGGCGCTCGACCCCGCGTCCTCCCTGGTCCTGTACGAGGCCGCGCACGCCGCCCGGCAGGCCGAGGAGGAGCACCGGGAGGTCGCCGAGAGCGAACTCAGCCAGGCCCTGCGCGCGGTGTTCGCCGACGTCGATCAGGTCGAGGTGCTGAAGGCCGCCCCGGGCGGCGAGGCCGCCGCCGAGGAGCTGGCCGCGGCGGTGCGCCGGGTGCCGATGGCGCGGCGGTTCCTGAACGACGCGGTCCGCGCGGCCCGCGCGCTGCGACGGCACCGCAAGGTGCGCTGGTTCCGCCTGGCGGGGCACGCCCCGTTCCCGCTGGCCTTCGAAATGGACGACGAACCCCCGGCGGACCTCGCGGACCGGCCGGGCTAGGCCCTTCCGGGGGCCGGGACCTTCGGGCCGGGACCTTCCGGGTCAGGACCTTCCGGGTCCTGGCCGTCCGTCCTAGAGCCGCGAGGGACAAATGGAGAGGCCACCGGCTCCACATTGGCCCTTGCCGTGGCCTGGTCGGTGGGGTTTTCTCAGTGGAGTAGCACCCGTCTTCCTTTCGAGTGAGGTCAACCCGTGAGCACGCTTCCCACCTCCCCCCAGTCCGCTGAGTCGGCCATCGGCACCTCCCGCGTCAAGCGCGGCATGGCCGAGCAGCTCAAGGGCGGTGTGATCATGGACGTGGTCAACGCCGAGCAGGCGAAGATCGCCGAGGACGCCGGCGCCGTCGCCGTCATGGCCCTGGAGCGGGTCCCCGCGGACATCCGCAAGGACGGCGGCGTGGCCCGCATGTCCGACCCGAACATGATCGAAGAGATCATCGAGGCCGTCTCGATCCCCGTCATGGCCAAGTCCCGCATCGGCCACTTCGTCGAGGCGCAGGTCCTGCAGTCCCTCGGCGTCGACTACATCGACGAGTCCGAGGTCCTGACCCCGGCCGACGAGGTCAACCACTCCGACAAGTGGGCGTTCACGACCCCCTTCGTGTGTGGCGCCACCAACCTGGGCGAGGCCCTGCGCCGCATCGCCGAGGGCGCGGCCATGATCCGCTCCAAGGGCGAGGCCGGTACCGGCAACGTCGTCGAGGCCGTCCGTCACCTGCGCCAGATCAAGAACGAGATCGCCCGCCTGCGCGGCTACGACAACAACGAGCTGTTCGCCGCCGCCAAGGAGCTGCGCGCCCCGTACGAGCTCGTCAAGGAGGTCGCCGAGCTCGGCAAGCTCCCGGTCGTGCTGTTCTCCGCCGGTGGCGTCGCCACCCCCGCCGACGCCGCGCTGATGCGCCAGCTCGGTGCCGAGGGCGTCTTCGTCGGCTCCGGCATCTTCAAGTCGGGCGACCCGGCCAAGCGCGCCGCCGCCATCGTGAAGGCCACCACCTTCTACGACGACCCGAAGATCATCGCGGACGCCTCCCGCAACCTGGGCGAGGCCATGGTCGGCATCAACTGCGACACCCTCCCCGAGGCCGAGCGCTACGCCAACCGCGGCTGGTAGTCACTGCCATGACCAACCCCGTGATTGGTGTCCTGGCACTCCAGGGCGACGTACGGGAGCACCTGATCGCCCTGGCCGCGGCGGACGCCGTGGCCAGGCCGGTCCGGCGTCCCGAGGAGCTCGCCGAGGTCGACGCCCTGGTGATCCCCGGCGGCGAGTCCACGACCATGTCGAAGCTCGCCGTGCTGTTCGGCATGCTGGAGCCGCTGCGCGAGCGCGTGCGGGCCGGGATGCCCGTGTACGGCACCTGCGCCGGCATGATCATGCTCGCGGACAAGCTGCTGGACGGCCGTGACGACCAGGAGACGCTCGGCGGCATCGACATGATCGTGCGCCGCAACGCCTTCGGCCGGCAGAACGAGTCCTTCGAGGCGAGGATCGAGTTCGCGGGCATAGCGGGCGGCCCCGTCGAGGGCGTCTTCATCCGCGCCCCGTGGGTCGAGTCCGTCGGCGGCGCCGTCGAGGTACTGGCGTCGTACGAGGGCCACACCGTGGCCGTCCGGCAGGGCAACGTGCTGGCCACCTCGTTCCACCCCGAGCTGACCGGCGACGACCGCGTCCACGCGTACTTCGTCGACATGGTGCGCGCGGCGCCGTAACGGCGTCCCGGTAGGATCTGAGGCGAACACTGTTGGTGACGCGAAGGAGACAGGCAGATGTCCGGCCACTCTAAATGGGCTACGACGAAGCACAAGAAGGCCGTGGTTGACGCCAAGCGCGGCAAGCTCTTCGCGAAGCTGATCAAGAACATCGAGGTCGCGGCCCGTATGGGCGGCGCCGACATCGATGGCAACCCGACCCTCTTCGACGCCATCCAGAAGGCCAAGAAGAGCTCGGTCCCGAACAAGAACATCGACTCCGCGGTCAAGCGCGGCGGCGGCCTGGAGGCCGGCGGCGCCGACTACGAGACGATCATGTACGAGGGCTACGGCCCCAACGGCGTCGCGGTGCTCATCGAGTGCCTCACCGACAACCGCAACCGTGCCGCCTCCGACGTCCGCGTCGCCATGACCCGCAACGGCGGCTCGATGGCCGACCCGGGCTCGGTCTCGTACCTGTTCAACCGCAAGGGCGTCGTGCTCCTGCCCAAGGGCGAGCTCTCCGAGGACGACGTCCTGGAGACGGTGCTGGAGGCGGGCGCCGAAGAGGTCAACGACCTCGGCGAGAGCTTCGAGATCATCAGCGAGGCCACCGACATGGTCGCGGTCCGCACCGCGCTCCAGGAGGCGGGCATCGACTACGACTCGGCCGACTCCAACTTCCTGCCGACCATGCAGGTCGAGCTGGACGAAGAGGGCGCGCGCAAGATCTTCAAGCTGATCGACGCGCTGGAGGACAGCGACGACGTGCAGAACGTCTTCGCCAACTTCGACGTCTCGGACGAGGTCATGGAGCAGGTCGACGCCTGACCGGGCACCAGCGACGGGCCGACGGGGACACACCCCGTCGGCCCGTCGCTTTGTCAGTGGCGCCCGCTAACCTGCACGGACGCGGACGGGTGAGCGAGGGAGGGGGACGCGGTGCGAGTGCTCGGTGTGGATCCGGGACTGACGCGGTGCGGCGTCGGCGTGGTCGAGGGCGTCGCCGGCCGCCCCCTGACCATGATCGGCGTCGGTGTCGTACGGACGCCGGCGGACGCCGAACTGGGAAACCGGCTCGTCGCCATCGAGCAGGGCATCGAGGAATGGCTCGACGCCCACCGGCCCGAGGTCGTCGCCGTGGAGCGGGTCTTCAGCCAGCACAACGTCAGCACCGTGATGGGTACCGCCCAGGCCAGCGCCGTCGCCATGCTGTGCGCGGCCCGGCGCGGCATCCCCGTCGCCCTGCACACCCCCAGCGAGGTCAAGGCCGCCGTCACCGGCACCGGCCGGGCCGACAAGGCGCAGGTCGGCGCCATGGTGACCCGCCTGCTGCGGCTCGCCGAACCGCCGAAGCCCGCCGACGCCGCCGACGCCCTCGCCCTCGCCATCTGCCACATCTGGCGGGCCCCCGCCCAGAACCGCCTCCAGCAGGCGGTCGCCCTGCACGCCTCGAAAGGCCGTACCCGATGATCGCCTTCGTCAGCGGCCCCGTCGCCGCCCTCGCCCCCACCCTGGCCGTCATCGAGGTCGGGGGAGTGGGCATGGCCGTCCACTGCACGCCGAACACCATCGCCGCCCTGCGCGTCGGCGAGCCGGCCCGGCTGGCCACCTCCCTGGTCGTCCGCGAGGACTCGCTCACCCTGTACGGATTCGCCGACGACGACGAACGCCAGGTCTTCGAGCTCCTCCAGACCGCCAGCGGCGTCGGCCCGAGGCTCGCGCAGGCGATGCTCGGCGTGCACAGCCCCGACGCGCTGCGCCTCGCCGTCTCGACGGGCGACGAGAAGTCCCTGACGGCCGTGCCCGGCATCGGCAAGAAGGGCGCCCAGAAACTCCTCCTCGAACTCAAGGACAAACTGGGCTCCCCCCTGGGCACCGGCGGCCTCGTCGGAGCACAGCGGGCCGCGGCCACCGGCCCCGCCCCCTGGAGCGAACAGCTCCAGGCCGCCCTGATCGGCCTCGGCTACGCCCCCCGCGACGCGGACGAGGCGGTCGGCGCCGTCACCCCGCAGGCGGAGGCCGCCATCGCCGCCGGCGGCTCCGCCCCCGTCCCGCAGCTGCTGCGCGCGGCCCTCCAGTCCCTCAACCGCGCCCGCTGACCGACGCCGCGTACGACCGCCCACAGCGCATACCGAGAAGGCAGACCGACACCGTGAACTGGGACGACGAGACCACCGCCGAGGACGAGGCCCGCATCGTCGCCTCCGCCGCCGACGGGGAGGACACGGCGGTCGAGGCCGCCCTGCGCCCCAAGGACCTCGGCGAGTTCGTCGGCCAGGAGAAGGTCCGCCAACAACTGGACCTCGTCCTCAAGGCGGCCAAGCAGCGCGGCGCCACCGCCGACCACGTCCTGCTCTCCGGCGCGCCCGGTCTCGGCAAGACCACCCTCTCCATGATCATCGCCGCCGAGATGGGCGCCCCGATCCGGATCACCTCCGGGCCCGCCATCCAGCACGCCGGCGACCTCGCCGCGATCCTGTCCTCCCTCCAGGAGGGCGAGGTCCTCTTCCTCGACGAGATCCACCGCATGTCCCGGCCCGCCGAGGAGATGCTGTACATGGCCATGGAGGACTTCCGCGTCGACGTGATCGTCGGCAAGGGCCCCGGCGCCACGGCCATCCCCCTCGAACTGCCGCCCTTCACCCTCGTGGGCGCCACCACCCGCGCCGGCCTGCTGCCCCCGCCGCTGCGCGACCGCTTCGGCTTCACCGGGCACATGGAGTTCTACGTCCCCGAGGAGCTGGAACGGGTCATCCACCGCTCCGCCCGCCTCCTCGACGTCGAGATCGACACCGCGGGCGCCGCCGAGATCGCCGGGCGCTCCCGCGGCACGCCCCGCATCGCCAACCGGCTCCTGCGCCGGGTCCGGGACTACGCACAGGTCAGGGCCGACGGGGTGATCACCCGGGACGTGGCCGAAACCGCCCTCCAGGTCTACGAGGTCGACGCGCGCGGCCTCGACCGGCTGGACCGGGCCGTGCTGGAGGCCCTGCTCAAGTTGTTCGGCGGCGGTCCCGTCGGCCTGTCCACCCTGGCGGTGGCCGTGGGGGAGGAGCGCGAGACGGTCGAGGAGGTGGCCGAACCCTTCCTGGTGCGGGAGGGCCTGTTGGCCCGTACCCCGCGCGGGCGGGTCGCGACCCCCGCCGCATGGGCCCACCTGGGGCTCGTACCGCCGCAGCACGGGGTGAGTGGATCAAGCGGACAACAGGGCTTGTTCAGGGCCTGACGGCGCGGAGGTTCGCCCGGTCAGGAACTGCGGTGCCATGCTGGGCGTTGTTCCATCGGTGCGGACTCGCCTAGACTCCGCCGATGCCGACCCTTCGGGTCGGCGTGCCCACCCCCGTAGAAAAAGGCCGTCGTCCGTACGGTCGTGCGAAGGATCTTCGTCCCGTGAATCTCGTGACACTCCTCCCGTTCATCGTGCTCATCGGGGCCATGTTCCTGATGACCCGCTCCGCCAAGAAGAAGCAGCAGGCGGCCGCGCAGATGCGCAACGAAATGACGCCCGGCACCGGAGTCCGCACCATCGGCGGCATGTACGCCACGGTGAAGGAGATCGGTGAGGACACGGTCACCCTCGAGGTGGCTCCCGGTGTCCACGCGATCTACGCGAAGAACTCCATCGGCGCCGTCCTGGAGGACGAGGAGTACAACCGCATCGTCCACGGCATCAACGATGATCCGACGAACGACACGCCGGTCGTCCCGGACGACGCCTCCTCGCTGACCGAGGCCGACGCCCCGAAGGCGGACCAGCCCAAGGCCGATCTGTCGAAGGACGCGTCCACCGACGCCACCGACGCCCCGAAGCTCGACCTGGGCAAGGGCGACGAGCCCAAGGGCGACGAGCCGAAGGACGGCGGGCCCGGCGCCAAGTAGCACCGGGCCGGGAACCGCGGTGGCGCCCGACCGGCGACCGCCGCGGTACCCGCAGTGAACTTCTGCGGGGGGCAGGGGTCCCCACCACACATTTCGTGGCCGTCCGCGCGCTGACCCGGCGCGGGACGGTTGGACAGGGAGAAACGACAAGGTGGCAGCACCGAAGAAGGGCCGGCGGCCCACGGGGGCTCAGGGGAGGCCGGGGCGCGCCCTGGCCATCATCCTGATCGCGATGGTGGCGCTCACCGCGGGGATGTTCCTCTCGAAGCAGACGACTCCCCGCCTGGGCATCGACCTCGCGGGCGGTACGAGCATCACGCTCAAGGCGAAGAGCGAGCCCGGCAAGCCGAACGCCATCAACGAGACCAACATGAACACCGCGGTCGGCATCATCGACCGCCGTGTCAACGGTCTCGGCGTCTCGGAGGCCGAGGTCCAGACGCAGGGCACCGACCACATCATCGTGAACATCCCCAAGGGTGTGAACGAGCAGCAGGCGCGCGAGCAGGTCGGTACCACCGCGCAGCTCTACTTCCGCCCGGTGCTCGCCGTCGCCGACGGCGCCCCGATCGCCCCCGAGGCCACCCCGAGCGGCTCCCCGAGCCCCTCCGCGAGCGGTTCCGCGCCGCCGAAGGCCGAAGGCAGCGGCAAGCCGTCCGCACCGGCCACCCCGTCGTCCAGCGCCACTTCCCAGGGCCGTGCGATCAGCGAGGCCCTCAAGGCCCCCGCCGCGCCCACCCCCTCGCCCTCGGCGAGCGGGTCGAAGAAGGCAGACGACAACAAGGCGACCCCCTCGGCCTCGACCTCCGGTGCCCCGTCCGCGTCGCCCTCCGCGTCCCCCGACGCGAGCGCGCCGCCGGTGGACCCCGCGGTCGCCGACCTGCAGAAGAAGTTCGCGGCGCTGGACTGCACCGACCCGGCCCAGCGCACCGCCGCCGCCCAGGGTGCCAAGCCCGAGGACTCGATGATCGCCTGCGGTCAGCGTGACACCCAGTGGTTCAAGTGGGTCCTCGGTCCGGCCCAGGTCGACGGTCAGGACGTCAAGGACGCCAAGGGCGTCGTCGACACGCAGCGCGGTGGCGGCTGGATCGTCCAGATGCAGTTCACCGACAAGGGCGCCGACAAGTTCGCCAAGATCACCGGCGAGCTGGCCACCAAGCAGTCCCCGCAGAACCAGTTCGCGATCGTCCTCGACGGCAAGGTCATCTCCGACCCCTCCGTCAGCCAGGCCCTGACCGGCGGCAACGCCGAGATCTCCGGCGGCTTCACCCAGGAGAGCGCCCAGGACCTGGGCAACATGCTGTCCTACGGCGCCCTGCCCCTGTCCTTCCAGGAGGACAGCGTCACGACCGTCACCCCCGCGCTCGGCGGCGAGCAGCTGAGGGCCGGTCTCATCGCCGGCGCCATCGGCCTCGCCCTCGTCGTGATCTACCTGCTGGTCTACTACCGCGGTCTGGCCTTCATCGCGATCGTCAGTCTCCTGGTGTCCGCGCTGCTGACCTACACGATCATGTCGCTCCTCGGCAAGGGCATCGGCTTCGCCCTCAACCTGCCGGCGGTCTGCGGCGCCATCGTGGCGATCGGCATCACGGCGGACTCGTTCATCGTGTACTTCGAACGCATCCGGGACGAGATCCGCGAGGGCCGCACCCTGCGTCCGGCCGTCGAGCGCGCGTGGCCGCGTGCCCGGCGCACCATCCTGGTGTCGGACTTCGTGTCCTTCCTCGCCGCCGCGGTGCTGTTCATCGTCACCGTGGGCAAGGTCCAGGGCTTCGCCTTCACACTGGGTCTGACGACCCTGCTCGACGTGGTCGTGGTGTTCCTCTTCACCAAGCCGATCATGACGCTGCTGGCCCGCACGAAGTTCTTCTCGAGCGGTCACCCGTGGTCCGGGCTCGACCCCAAGCGGCTCGGTGCCAAGCCGCCGCTGCGCGGATCCCGCCGCACCGGTCCCGTACCCGCCCCCGTCGACGCAAAGGAGGCGTGAGAGATGTCGAAGCTGGGAGATCTCGGCGCCAGGCTGTACCGCGGTGAGGTCGGCTACGACTTCGTCGGCAAGCGCTTTCTCTGGTACGGCGTTTCCATCCTGATCACCATCACGGCGATCGTCGCCCTGGCCGTCCAGGGCCTCAACATGGGCATCGAGTTCAAGGGCGGCGCGGTCTTCACCACCCCGAAGACGACCGCCTCCGTCGCCCACGCGACCGAGGCCGCGGAGAAGATCTCCGGCCACGACGCGATCGTCCAGGAGCTCGGCTCCGGCGGCATGCGCATCCAGATCTCCGGTCTGGACACCGCGGCCGCCGCCGACGTCAAGGGCAAGCTCGCCACCGACCTCAAGGTCAACGCGGCCGACATCAACGCCGACCTCGTGGGACCGAGCTGGGGCGAGCAGATCGCCAACAAGGCCTGGACCGGCCTCGGCATCTTCATGGTGCTCGTGGTGATCTACCTCGCGATCGCCTTCGAGTGGCGCATGGCCGTCGCCGCGCTGATCGCCCTGATCCACGACCTCACCATCACGGTCGGCGTGTACGCGCTGGTCGGGTTCGAGGTCACCCCGGGCACGGTCATCGGTCTGCTGACCATCCTCGGTTACTCCCTCTACGACACCGTCGTCGTCTTCGACGGTCTGAAGGAGGGCTCGAAGGACATCACGAAGCAGACCCGCTTCACCTTCAGCGAGATCGCCAACCGCAGCATCAACGGCACGCTGGTCCGCTCGATCAACACCACGGTCGTGGCCCTGCTCCCCGTCGCCGCCCTGCTGTTCATCGGCGGCGGCTTCCTGGGCGCGGGCATGCTCAACGACATCTCGCTGTCGCTGTTCGTCGGCCTCGCGGCCGGCGCGTACTCGTCGATCTTCATCGCGACCCCGCTGGTCGTGGACCTGAAGGAGCGCGAGCCGGCGATGAAGGCCCTCAAGAAGCGGGTCCTCGCCAAGCGCGCGGCCGCCGCGGCCAAGGGCGAGCCGGTCGACGGGGACGAGGGCGCCGAGTCCGGCGACTCCTCCGAGGCCGTCTCCGGCGGCAACGGGAGGCGGCGCCGGTGACCTCCTGTTCCCCCGAGGTCCGCGAGCTGCTGCTCAGCCGGATCAAGGACGTACCGGACTACCCGAAGCCGGGCGTGATGTTCAAGGACATCACCCCGCTGCTGGCCGACCCGAAGGCCTTCGCGGCCCTGACGGACGCGCTCGCGGAGCTGGCGGTCCGGTACGGCGCGACGAAGATCGTCGGCCTGGAGGCGCGCGGGTTCATCCTCGCCGCCCCGGTCGCCGTCCGGTCGGGCATCGGCTTCGTGCCGGTCCGCAAGGCCGGAAAGCTGCCGGGCGCGACGCTCGCCCAGTCCTACGAGCTGGAGTACGGCACCGCGGAGATCGAGGTCCACGCGGAGGACCTCACCGCGGGTGACAAGGTCATGGTCATCGACGACGTCCTCGCCACCGGCGGCACCGCCGGAGCCTCGCTGGAGCTGATCCGGCGGGCCGGCGCGGAGGTCGCGGGCGTCGCGGTCCTGATGGAGCTGTCGTTCCTCCCGGGCCGGGCCCGGCTGACGGACGCCCTCGCGGGCGCCCCGCTGGACGCCCTGATCGTGGTCTGAGCCACGAGCTGCCCCGCGGCAGCGCCCCGCAGTACCTGCCGGAGCGGCGGGCCCCCGGAACCTCCCGGAGGCCCGCCGCTCGCGTTCGCCGCCCGGGAGGGGGCCGCGAGGGCGGCGTCCCGAGGGACGGGCGCGGGGGAACGGGCGGGCGCAACCCTCGCTACCATGGGTTATCCGGACCTGACCGGGGCCCCGGATCCGCATGAGGAGCGCTCTTGCCAGACGAGGTCCAGCCACTCTCCGCCGCGCAGCCCGACCCGCAGGCCGAGCCGGCCGCGGCGGCTGCCGCCACGCCCCCGCCGGCGCCGCCGGCCCCGCCGGTCAAGCCCGCTCCGGCGAAGCAGGCCGGGTCCTCCAACCGGGTGCGCGCCCGGCTCGCCCGCCTCGGGGTGCAGCGTTCCAACCCGTACAACCCGGTACTGGAACCCCTGCTCCGCATAGTCCGCAGCAACGACCCCAAGATCTCGACGGAGACCCTGCGCCAGATCGAGCAGGCCTACCAGGTCGCCGAACGCTGGCACCGGGGCCAGAAGCGCAAGAGCGGCGACCCGTACATCACCCACCCGCTCGCGGTGACCACCATCCTCGCCGAGCTCGGCATGGACCCCGCCACCCTCATGGCGGGCCTGCTGCACGACACCGTCGAGGACACCGAGTACGGCCTGGAGCAGCTGCGCCGCGACTTCGGCGACGCCGTCGCCCTGCTGGTCGACGGCGTCACCAAGCTGGACCGGGTCAAGTTCGGCGAGGCTGCCCAGGCCGAGACCGTCCGCAAGATGGTCGTCGCCATGGCCAAGGACCCCCGGGTCCTGGTCATCAAGCTCGCCGACCGCCTGCACAACATGCGCACCATGCGGTACCTCAAGCGGGAGAAGCAGGAGAAGAAGGCCCGCGAGACCCTTGAGATCTACGCGCCGCTGGCCCACCGCCTCGGCATGAACACCATCAAGTGGGAACTGGAGGACCTCGCCTTCGCGATCCTCTACCCCAAGATGTACGACGAGATCGTGCGGCTGGTCGCCGAGCGCGCCCCCAAGCGCGACGAGTACCTGGCCGTCGTCACCGACGAGGTGATGACGGACCTGCGGGCCGCCCGCATCAAGGCCACGGTCACCGGACGCCCCAAGCACTACTACAGCGTCTACCAGAAGATGATCGTCCGCGGCCGTGACTTCGCGGAGATCTACGACCTGGTGGGCATCCGCGTCCTCGTGGACACCGTCCGGGACTGCTACGCGGCCCTCGGCACGGTGCACGCGCGCTGGAACCCGGTCCCCGGCCGGTTCAAGGACTACATCGCGATGCCCAAGTTCAACATGTACCAGTCGCTCCACACGACGGTCATCGGGCCCAGCGGCAAGCCGGTCGAACTGCAGATCCGCACCTTCGACATGCACCGCCGCGCCGAGTACGGCATCGCCGCGCACTGGAAGTACAAGCAGCAGACCGTCGCCGGCACCTCCAAGGTCCGCACCGACGTGCCGCAGGCCGCCAAGGGCAGCGCCGGCCAGGACACCGTCAACGACATGGCCTGGCTGCGGCAGTTGCTCGACTGGCAGAAGGAGACCGAGGACCCGGGCGAGTTCCTCGACTCGCTGCGCTTCGACCTCTCCCGCAACGAGGTCTTCGTCTTCACGCCCAAGGGCGACGTGATCGCGCTGCCCGCCGGCGCGACCTCCGTGGACTTCGCGTACGCCGTCCACACCGAGGTCGGTCACCGGACGATAGGGGCGCGGGTCAACGGGCGGCTGGTACCGCTCGAATCGACCCTCGACAACGGCGACCTGGTCGAGGTCTTCACCTCCAAGGCCGAGGGCGCCGGCCCGTCCCGGGACTGGCTCGGTTTCGTCAAGTCGCCGCGGGCCCGGAACAAGATCCGCGGCTGGTTCTCCAAGGAGCGCCGCGACGAGGCCATCGAGCACGGCAAGGACGCCATCGCGCGGGCCATGCGCAAGCAGAACCTGCCGATCCAACGCATCCTCACCGGCGACTCCCTCGTCACGCTCGCCCACGAGATGCGCTACCCCGACATCTCCTCCCTGTACGCGGCGATCGGCGAGGGCCACGTGGCCGCGCAGGGCGTCGTGCAGAAGCTCGTCCAGGCCCTCGGCGGCGAGGACGCGGCCAACGAGGACATCGAGGAGAGCATCCCGCCGGCCCGCGGCCGCAGCAAGCGGCGGGGCAACGCCGACCCCGGCGTGGTGGTCAAGGGCGTCGACGACGTGTGGGTCAAGCTGGCCCGCTGCTGCACCCCGGTACCGGGCGACCCGATCATCGGCTTCGTCACCCGGGGCAGTGGCGTATCGGTTCACCGCGCCGACTGCGTCAACGTCGACTCCCTCTCCCAGCAGCCCGAGCGGATGCTGGAAGTGGAATGGGCGCCCACCCAGTCCTCCGTCTTCCTGGTCGCCATCCAGGTGGAGGCGCTGGACCGGTCCCGGCTGCTGTCGGACGTCACCCGCGTCCTGTCGGACCAGCACGTGAACATCCTCTCCGCGGCCGTGCAGACCTCGCGCGACCGGGTGGCGACCTCCCGGTTCACCTTCGAGATGGGCGACCCGAAGCACCTGGGCCACGTCCTGAAGGCGGTCCGCGGGGTCGAGGGCGTGTACGACGTCTACCGGGTGACCTCGGCCCGCAGGCCGTAGCGCGCGGACCGGGCGCGGCAGTGGCGGCCGGACGACGAAGAGGCCCGCAACCCCACGGGGGAGGCGCCCACACACAACCCCGGAAAGGCCGGCCCCGTCCGGACGGCCCGGTCAGGGGGAACCCCACCAGACGAAGGAGAGGTTGCCCCCGAAGAGCGCGGAGACGACCGCGGCCGAGCCGACGATCCACACCACCGTGCCGCGGCGGGCCCGGGCGAGCGCCAGCGCGAAGGGGAACAGCAGCGGGAACGCCAGCATGATGAAGCGCATCTTCGAGAAGTAGTAGCCCGCGCCGCCCAGCGAGATCAGCATGATCATGACGGTGTAGATCCACACGACCATCGGGGGCCGGTGCCTGCGCGTCATCAGGACGAACAGCACCACGGCCGTGACCACGGTCACCGAGACGACGACGTGGTTGAGGGTCGTCTGCATCTCGGTGAACGTCTTCTTCAGCTCCACCAAGGTGTCGAAGCCGCCGTCGTAGACGGAACCCCACCGCCCCTGGAGCTCGAAGTAGCCGTCCCAGCGCCCGAAGTGCCAACCCACGTAACCGACGTAGCCGAACCAGCCCAGCGGCGCGATCAGCGAGGCCGCCACGATCCGGCCGACCGCGGGCCGCCTGGCGCGGCGCTTGCGCAGCCACTGCACGTACTCCCACACGCCGGCCAGCACCACCGCGGCGACGATGGCCGAACCCGAGGGGCGGGTCGCGCCCGCGACGAAGGCCAGCACGCCCGCCGTCAGCCAGGACCGCGTCAGCACCGCGTACATCGCCCACACCGCCAGGGCGAGGAACAGCGGCTCGGTGTACGCCATCGACTGGACCAGGGCGGCGGGCACGATCGCGAACAGGGCGCAGGTGAACAGCGCGACGCGGCGGCCGTAGATCCTGTCGGTGACGGCGAAGATGCCCCAGGCGGCGACGACCGAGGCGAGGAGCGCGAGGCCCATGGCCACCCAGTTCATGGGCAGGCCCGTGACGTACGAGGTGTACCGGATCATCATCGGGTAGACGGGGAAGAACGCGAGCTGGCAGCCCGGCCCCGCGAACCCGCACGGTGAGGGGTCCGGCATCGGGGTCGTCAGACCGCTCTGCGCGATGTGCAGGTAGTAGACGGCGTCCCAACGGCCGCCCAGGATCTCCAGGGGCTGCACGCCCTTGCGCTCGGCCCAGACGGCCATGACGGCCAGTCCGACGGCCCGGAGCGCGATGTGGATCAGCAGCGCCTTGCGGGCCCGCACGAAGCCGGCGAGTACGCGCCGTCCGACACCTCGGAGCCCGGAATCCCCAGTGCCGCCGAGCGGTGGGGAAACGGGTACCGAGTCCGGGACTTCGGCGCGTATCTGGGTATGCGTCACATTCGATCCTGGTCGTCGCCCGATGGAAGGCCGCCACCTGCGGCACCGCACAACGGTACACAGGGGTCAGGTGCTCCCAGTGCGCACCCTGTATGGAAACCACGTGACAAATCGGTGACCTGCGACGCGAGGACCATCAAGCCGATGGGCATCACCGGACGATTCCGGTGATGCCCATCACTTCCGTACGTGACGGAGTCCGCGGACTCAGCCGCCGAACTCCTCCAGGCCCTTCAGCGCCTGGTCCAGCAGGGCCTGCCGACCCTCCAGCTCGCGGGCCAGCTTGTCGGCCTTCGCGTTGTTGCCCGCCGCGCGCGCGGCGTCGACCTGTCCGCGCAACTTGTCGACGGCCGCCTGGAGCTGACCCGTCAGGCCGGCGGCACGCGCCCGCGCCTCCGGGTTCGTCCGCCGCCACTCGCCTTCCTCGGCCTCCTGGATGGCGCGCTCCACCGCGTGCATCCGACCCTCGACCTTGGGACGGGCGTCCCGCGGCACGTGGCCGATGCCCTCCCAACGCTCGTTGAGGGAGCGGAACGCGGCACGGGCCGCCTTCAGGTCCGTCACCGGGACGAGCTTCTCCGCCTCGACGGCCAGCTCCTCCTTCAGCTTCAGGTTCTCGACCTGCTCGGCGTCCCGCTCGGCGAAGACCTCGCCGCGCGCCGCGAAGAACACGTCCTGCGCGCCGCGGAAGCGGTTCCACAGGTCGTCCTCGGACTCGCGCTGCGCCCGACCGGCCGCCTTCCAACTGTCCATCAGCTCGCGGTAGCGGGCCGCCGTCGGACCCCAGTCCGTCGACTTCGACAGCGACTCGGCCTCCGCGACCAGCTTCTCCTTGGCCTTGCGCGCGTCCTCGCGCTGGGCGTCCAGCGCGGCGAAGTGCGCCTTGCGGCGCTTGGAGAAGGCGGACCGGGCGTGCGAGAAGCGGTGCCACAGCTCGTCGTCCGACTTGCGGTCCAGCCGCGGCAGACCCTTCCAGATGTCGACGAGCGCCCGCAGCCGCTCGCCCGCCGAGCGCCACTGGTCGCTCTGCGCCAGCTGCTCGGCCTCGGTCACCAGCGCGTCCTTGGCCGTGCGGGCCTCGTCGGCCTGCTTGGCCTTCTGGACCTTGCGCTCCTCGCGCCGCGAGTCGACGGTCGACACCAGCTTGTCGAGCCGCACGCGCAGCGCCGCCAGGTCACCCACGGCGTGGTGCTCGTCCACCTGCGTCCGCAGGTGTTCGATGGCCGTCTGGGCGTCCTTGGCGGACAGATCGGTGGTCCGCACCCGCCGTTCGAGGAGGCCGATCTCGACCACCAGGCCCTCGTACTTGCGCTCGAAGTAGGCCAGGGCCTCCTCAGGGGTGCCCGCCTGCCACGAGCCGACGACCTGCTCGCCCTCGGAAGTACGCACGTACACGGTGCCGGTCTCGTCGACTCGGCCCCACGGGTCGCTGCTCACAGCGCCTCCTCCACCTGATGCCGTCGAGGGGGTTCGCCCCCCGGGCATCGTCCACAGTTTCCTGGGGCGGGCAGCGCCCGCCCTGCACAACGCCAACATAGGCGACCGCCGGGCCGGCTGTCCGCATCCCGCACGACGGAATATCGACGCACGGGGGACCCGCGGGAGGCGGGCCGGCCCGGCCCGACGGTCGCCGGACCGGTCAGTTCTTGGTGACCGTGCCCTTCTCGATGGTCACGGGGGTCTTCGGGGCGCCGTCCGGGGTCCCGGTGGCCGTACCCGCCTTCGCGACCTCCTCCAGGACCTTCACGCCGGCCGGGTCGATCTTGCCGAAGGGCGTGTACGTGGGAGTCAGCGGGCTGTCCTTGTAGACCAGGAAGAACTGGCTGCCGCCGCTCCCGGGCTGACCGGTGTTGGCCATCGCGACGGTGCCGGCCGGGTAGACGACCTGGCCCTGCTCGTTGGGCTTGCCCAGCGCGTCCAGGTTCTCGTCCGGGATGTTGTAGCCCGGGCCGCCGGAACCGGTGCCCTCGGGGTCACCGCACTGCAGGACGAAGATCCCGCCGGTCACCAGGCGGTGGCACTTCGTGTTGTCGAAGAAGCCCTTGTCGGCGAGCGCCTTGAACGAGTTCACGGTCTGCGGGGTCTTCGCCGCGTCCATCTCGAACTTGATCGGGCCGGCGCTCGTCTTCAGGTCGAACGTGTACTTCGCCTTGTCGTCGATCGCCATGGCCGGCGGCGACTGCTTGGGCGTGGGAGTGGGCGAGGCCGAGGGGGACGCGTCCGCGGCCGGCTCGACCGTCTTGTCCTCGCTGTCGAAGACACCGCCCGCGATGAGGCCCACCAGAGTGGCCACCACCACGGCGGCGGCCGCGCCGATCACGGCCAACCGCTGCCTCGACTTGCGCCGGGCCGCGGCCCTGCGCTGCTGCTGGCGCTCGTACTTCTCCCTGGCGAGCTGTCGCCGACGCTGATCGCTCGTGACCACCGGGTCGTCTCCTTGTGCGTCTCTGGTACCGCTGTCCGGGCTGGGTTAGGCCGTACCGTATATGGGTTCGCTGTGTAATGAGCGGCGCCGGTAGGCTCTGAGCAGCAGATTCCGATCCGCTGCCTCCCGCCGGACGACGATTGAGGACGAACGTGCTGATTGCCGGGTTCCCCGCCGGGGCCTGGGGGACCAATTGCTACCTGGTCGCCCCCGCCGCGGGTGAGGAGTGCGTCATCATCGACCCGGGCCACCAAGCGGCCCAGGGCGTCGAGGAGACGCTGAAGAAGCATCGGCTCAAGCCCGTCGCGGTCGTCCTCACCCACGGCCACATCGACCACGTCGCCTCGGTGGTCCCGGTGTGCGGGGCGCACGACGTACCGGCCTGGATCCACCCCGAGGACCGCTACATGATGAGCGACCCGGAGAAGGCCCTCGGCCGTTCGATCGGGATGCCGCTCATGGGGGAGCTGACCGTGGGGGAGCCGGACGACGTCCGCGAGCTCACCGACGGCAGCAGCCTGAAGCTCGCCGGGATGGAGTTCTCCGTGGCGCACGCGCCCGGGCATACCAAGGGGTCGGTGACCTTCAGGATGCCCGAGCTGGCCGACGTCCCGCCGGTCTTCTTCTCGGGCGACCTGCTCTTCGCCGGCTCCATCGGACGCACCGACCTGCCCGGCGGCTCCCACGCCGAGATCCTCGAATCGCTGGCCCGCGTGTGCCTGCCGCTCGACGACTCCACCGTGGTGCTGTCCGGCCACGGCCCCCAGACCACCATCGGCCGCGAGCGGACGACCAACCCGTACCTGCGGGAGGTCGCCGCCGGCCCGGCAGCGGACCCGAAAGCCGCTCCACGACGAGGAATGTGACGAGAGCTCCGTGAGCACCTTCAAGGCCCCCAAGGGCACGTACGACCTGATCCCGCCCTACTCGGCGAAGTACCTGGCGGTCCGCGAGGCCATCTCCGCCCCGCTGCGCACGGCCGGATACGGCTACATCGAGACCCCCGGTTTCGAGGACGTGAACCTGTTCGCGCGCGGTGTCGGAGAGTCCACCGACATCGTGACCAAGGAGATGTTCACCCTCACCACCAAGGGCGGCTCGAACCTCGCCCTCCGCCCGGAGGGCACCGCCTCCGTGCTGCGCGCGGCCCTGGAGGCCAGCCTGCACAAGCAGGGCAACCTCCCGGCCAAGCTCTGGTACTCGGGCTCGTACTACCGCTACGAACGCCCCCAGAAGGGCCGCTACCGCCACTTCTCGCAGGTCGGTGCCGAGGCGATCGGCGCCGAGGACCCGGCACTCGACGCCGAGCTGATCATCCTGGCCGACCAGGCCTACCGCGGCCTGGGCCTGAGCAACTTCCGGATCCTGCTGAACTCGCTCGGCGACAAGGAGTGCCGCCCCGTCTACCGGGAGGCCCTCCAGGCGTTCCTGGGCGGACTGGACCTGGACGAGGAGACCGTCCGCCGGGCGGAGATCAACCCGCTGCGCGTCCTCGACGACAAGCGCCCCGAGGTCCAGAAGCAGCTGGTCGGCGCCCCCGCGCTGCGCGACTTCCTGTGCGACGCCTGCAAGGCGTACCACGAGGAGGTCCGAGAGCTGATCACGGCCGCCGGAGTGGCCTTCGAGGACGACGCGAAGCTCGTGCGCGGCCTCGACTACTACACCCGCACCACCTTCGAGTTCGTCCACGACGGCCTGGGCTCCCAGTCCGCGGTCGGCGGCGGCGGCCGCTACGACGGCCTGTCCGAGATGATCGGCGGACCGGCGCTGCCGTCCGTGGGCTGGGCGCTCGGCGTGGACCGCACGGTGCTCGCCCTGGAGGCCGAGGGCGTGGTCCTGGACATCCCGGCGGCGACGACGGTGTTCGCGGTCGCCCTGGGCGAGGCCAAGGCGACGGTGTTCGGGCTGGTGACGCAGCTGCGCAAGGAGGGCGTCGCGGCCGACATGTCGTACGGCGGCAAGGGGCTCAAGGGCGCCATGAAGGACGCGAACCGCAGCGGCGCCCGCTTCGCGGTCGTCGCGGGTGACCGCGACATCGCCGAGGGCGTCGTCCAGCTCAAGGACATGGAATCCGGCGAACAGGGTCCGGTGGCCCTGGCCGACCTGGTCGCCGAGGTCCGGGCCCGCCTGGCCTGACCGGCGGCAACCTCGCCCACGGGGCGGTACGGGGACCGGTCGTCCCCGTACCGCCCCGCGTCCTTATCCCCGTCGAACGGCCGACAGGTACCCCCGTACGGCACAATGGCCGGTGCTTGATGACCTTGCGGATGCGGAGCGGGCGGGTATGACGACAACAGGTGCGGGCACGGAAACCGGCCCCCGGACGTTCGGCGGCAGCCGCGCCCTGGCGCTGCTGCTGGTGATCACGGGAGCCGCGGGCCTGCTCGCGGCCTGGGTGATCACGATCGACAAGTTCAAGCTGCTGGAGGACCCGAACTTCACCCCGGGCTGCAGCCTGAACCCGATCGTCTCCTGCGGCAACATCATGAAGAGCGACCAGGCGGCCGTGTTCGGCTTCCCGAACCCCATGCTCGGACTGGTCGCCTACGGCATCGTCGTCTGCGTCGGCATGAGCCTGCTCGCCGGGGCGCGCTTCCGCCCCTGGTACTGGCTGACCCTCAACGCGGGCACCCTGTTCGGCGTCGTGTTCTGCGCCTGGCTCACCTACCAGTCGCTGTACAACATCAACTCGCTCTGCCTGTGGTGCTGCCTGGCCTGGGTCGCCACGATCGTCATGTTCTGGTACGTCACCTCGCACAACGTGCGCCAGGGCCTGCTCCCCGCCCCCGCCTGGCTGCGCGGCTTCCTCGACGAGTTCACCTGGGTGCTGCCCGTCCTGCACGTCGGGATCATCGGCATGCTGATCCTGACCCGCTGGTGGGACTTCTGGACCTCCTGAGCCGCCCGGCCGGGACTGTCGGTGGCCTCGCATAGGCTTTCGGTGTGGAACCAGACCTCTTCACCGCCGCAGCCGAGGAACGCATCGCGAACGACCCCTCGGCCTCGCCGCTGGCGGTCCGGATGCGCCCCCGCACCCTGGACGAGGTGGTCGGGCAGCAGCACCTGTTGAAGCCCGGCTCGCCGCTGCGCCGACTGGTGGGGGAGGGCGCCGGCGGACCGGCCGGCGCCTCGTCGGTGATCCTCTGGGGACCGCCCGGCATCGGCAAGACCACCCTCGCCTACGTGGTCAGCCAGGCGACGCAGAAGCGCTTCGTGGAGCTCTCGGCGATCACCGCGGGCGTCAAGGAGGTCCGCGCGGTCATCGAGGGGGCCAAGCGGGCCGCCGGCGGCTACGGCAAGGACACCGTCCTCTTCCTCGACGAGATCCACCGCTTCAGCAAGGCCCAGCAGGACTCCCTGCTCCCCGCCGTGGAGAACCGCTGGGTCACCCTGATCGCGGCGACCACGGAGAACCCGTACTTCTCGATCATCTCGCCCCTGCTGTCCCGCTCCCTGCTGCTCACCCTCGAACCCCTGACGGACGGGGACCTGAGCGCGCTGATGCGCCGCGCGCTGACCGAGGACCGGGGCCTCGACGGGGCCGTGACGCTACCGGCGGACGCGGAGGCGCACCTGCTGCGCATCGCCGGCGGCGACGCCCGCCGGGCGCTCACCGCCCTGGAAGCGGCGGCCGGATCGGCCATCGCCAAGGGCGAGGGCGAGATCACCCTCCAGACCGTCGAGGAGGCGGTCGACCGCGCGGCCGTCCGCTACGACAAGGACGGCGACCAGCACTACGACGTGGCGAGCGCGCTGATCAAGTCGATCCGCGGCTCCGACGTGGACGCGGCGCTGCACTACCTGGCCCGGATGATCGACGCGGGGGAGGACCCCAGGTTCATCGCCCGGCGCCTGATGATCTCCGCGAGCGAGGACATCGGACTGGCCGACCCGACGGCCCTGCCGCTCGCCGTCGCGGCGGCCCAGGCCGTCGCCATGATCGGCTTCCCGGAGGCGGCGCTGACCCTGTCGCACGCCACCATCGCCCTGGCACTCGCCCCCAAGTCGAACACCGCCACCACCGCCATCGGCGCCGCGCTGGCCGACGTACGGGCGGGGCTCGCCGGCACGGTGCCGCCGCACCTGCGAGACGGGCACTACAAGGGGGCGGCGAAGCTGGGCCACGCCCAGGGGTACGTCTACCCGCACGACGTGCCGGGCGCCATCGCGGCGCAGCAGTACGCCCCGGACGAGATCCACGGCAAGCGGTACTACGAGCCGACCCGCTACGGAGCCGAGGCCAGGTACGCGGACGTGGTGGACAAGGTGCGGGAGCGGCTGCGCGGCGGGTCCTGACGCCGGGCGTCGCGCGTCGCCCGATCCCGCGCCGGGACCGGGCATACCCTCCGGGCCATGGGACGCCGTGCTCCGCTCATCACCGCGACGACGGCGACGCTGCTGCTGCTCGGCGGCTGCCACCACGACGAGCCGGACCGGGCGCGGGGCAGCGCGCCGGCGCTCCTCGCCCGGGTCCCGACGGCGAGCCCCGGGTTCCCGCCCGCCGCGGCCGCCGCGAAGGGGCAACTGGCGGGGCTGAAGGTCGAATGGGGCAGGAACTGGCAGACGTACCGGCGCGAGGAGTTCGGCCGGTACTGGTCGGACGGGACGGATGCCGTCGGCGGCCGCAACGGCTGCGACACCCGCGACGACGTCCTGCGGCGGGACCTGAAGGAACTGCGCGAGGGCGACCGCAACCCCTGCGTGGTCGTCTCCGGGGTGCTCGACGACCCGTACACCGGCACCCGGATCCCCTACTCCTACCGGCGCGCCTCGCAGATCCAGACCGATCACGTGGTCGCCCTCGGCGCCGCCTGGCGGGGCGGCGCGTACGCCTGGACGCCGCGGCGCAGGCTGGAGTACGCCAACGACCTCGACGTGCTGCTCGCCGTGGACAAGCAGACGAACCAGGACAAGGGCAGCAGGACCGCGGACAAGTGGAAACCGCCGCGGCGCGCGTTCTGGTGCGAGTACGGACGCCGGTACACCGGCATCAAGGCCAAGTACGGGCTCTCCGTGACGCCGCCCGAGAAGACGGCGCTGGAGGAGCTGCTGGCGACCTGCCCCGGTTAGTGGGACGCGGCCGAGAAGAGGGTGTGCATGGCGCGGCGCAGGCCGCAGATGTCCGTGACCGGCTCGGGGAAGTCGAAACGGGCGTCGAAGGAGGACTCCTGCGCGTCGCCGCTGAAGCGCACGCGCAGGCCGAGGCGGTCCAGGGCGAGCGGGACGGCCCGCATGCCCCGCGCCTCGCGGGGCCCGAGGAGCCCGCACAGGTCCGCGATCCGGTCGCCGTGTGCGGTGTGCAGGTGCTGGAGGAGCTCCGTCTCGTGCGCGACCATCGGGTCGGGCTCGGCCCCGGCGAGGTCCTCGGGGTCGACGTGCTCGGCGCCCCACAGGTCGTCCACCGAGATCTCGCCGACCTCCAGGCGCAGCATCATCCAGGCGGGGCGCCCGGTGTGGGGCGCGTCGAGGGACTCGGACATGCCCAGCAGTTCGCCCACCGGGCGCCGCTCCGCGAGGAGCGCGGCGCAGGTCGCACGGTCGTCCCCGCGCACCGGCGTCAGCCACCCGGCCAGCCATGCGCGGCCTCGGATACGATGGGCCACGGACACCGGCGCCACGTCCGTGATCTCGATCACGGCGGTGAGGTCGTCGTCCTGGGCGTGAGCGGCTGCCCTGGCAGCCGTGGATTCCCCGGAAACAAGGAGAATCACGTCCCCGTCCGGGGTGACGGTCCGTGCGGCCGGCATCCCCATCCCGAACTCCTCGGACTCGTGACTGTCACGAGCACCCGGCAGGGTGAGGGATACTGAGGCGTTGGACTCTACGAGGGTTCGTACGCGTTCGGCTCCGGTGAGCTGCCGAACGCCTTCCCTGGGACGCGGCTGACCTTGCCTATCGTCGTCGAAAGCGGATTCCGTTTCGTTGGAATCCGAACTTCGCTGCGCACTGGGCAGGGGGATCCCATGTGGTCGAGACATTACGTCCTCCTCGCTAAGGTAAGCCTCACCTAACTTACATGGAGGTAGGTTCCACGTGAACCAGAAGCGACCCAAGGTCAAGAAGTCGCGTGCCCTCGGCATTGCGCTGACCCCGAAGGCCGTCAAGTACTTCGAGGCCCGCCCCTACCCGCCGGGCGAGCACGGCCGTGGCCGCAAGCAGAACTCGGACTACAAGGTTCGTCTGCTGGAGAAGCAGCGTCTGCGCGCGCAGTACGACATCTCCGAGCGTCAGATGGCCCGCGCGTACGACCGCGCCAAGAAGGCCGAAGGCAAGACGGGCGAGGCGCTTGTCGTCGAGCTCGAGCGTCGTCTCGACGCCCTGGTTCTGCGTTCGGGCATCGCCCGCACCATCTACCAGGCCCGCCAGATGGTCGTTCACGGCCACATCGAGGTCAACGGTGGCAAGGTCGACAAGCCGTCGTTCCGTGTCCGCCCGGACGACGTCATCACCGTGCGCGAGCGCAGCCGCGAGAAGGTTCCGTTCCAGGTTGCCCGTGAGGGTGGCTACGCAGGCGAGGGCGAGACCCCGCGCTACCTGCAGGTCAACCTGAAGGCCCTGGCCTTCCGCCTGGACCGTGACCCGAACCGCAAGGAAATCCCGGTCATCTGCGACGAGCAGCTCGTCGTCGAGTACTACGCCCGCTGATCCGTCGGCAGGCGTAGCCCTCACAGGCTGGTGTCAACCCGTCGTCCCCTCCGGGGGGCGGCGGGTTTTCCCGTTCTCGGGCCCCCCTCCCGGCCGGGCACCCAGCGCGCCCGCAGGACCAGGGCGTCCACGCTCAGCTGCCGCCCCTCGGCGGCGTGCGCCGCGTACCGCTCGGGACCCAGTGCCTCACCGGCCCGCTCCTGACACATCAGCCGGGGCGCGTTGAAGTACCCCGAGCCGAACAACCGCAGCCCGACCCCGCCCCACATCGGCTCCGCCGCGCCCTGGAGCACCGCCGCCTCCGAGGGCCTGCCCTCGCTGACCGTGACCAGGGCCAGCAGCTCCACCGCCAGCACCAGCCCCACCAGGTCCCGGAACGCGTGGTTGACGGTCACGCACTCGGTCAGCAGCCGCCGGGCGCTCGCCGTGTCCCCGGCGTCCAGCGCCGCGTACGCCAACACGTACAGGGCGTACGCCTTCGTCCAGAGTTCCCCGCGGTCCTCGCAGATCTCCCGGACCTCCTCGCACAGCGTGGCCGCGCCCGCGAGCTCGCCCCGGAACGCCATCGCCATCGCCAGCTCCACCTGGCACATCAGCACGTTGCTGTTCAGCTCCCCGGCCTCCCGGTACAGGTCCAGCGCCGAGCCCAGCAGCTCCCCGGCCCGCGCCATGTCGTCCGAGACCAGGGCGAGGCAGCCCATCCGGTGCACCGCGTACGCCGCCGCCACCCGGTTCCCCGTCCGCTGCGCGCCGTCGCGGCACTCGTGGAGAGCGCTCATCGACGCCACCGCGTCGCCCTGCAACGCCGCCACGTAGCCGAGCACCCACAGCGCCTTGAGCCGGGAGCCCTCGTACTCGTCCTGCCCGTCGCCCGGGACGGGCTCCAGGGTCCGGTCCAGCCAGTGGCGGCCCTCCGTCAGCCGGCCGCACCCCGCCCAGTAGAACCAGAGGGTGCCGGCCAGGTACTGGCCCAGGTGCAGTTCCTCCGGCTCGTCCAGGCAGCACTCCAGGGCGAGGCGCAGGTTGGGCAGCTCCGCCTCCACGAGGGCCGCCACCTCCTGTTGGCGCGGACTGAACCAATCCAGCTCGCACCAGGTGGCCAGTCCCATGTACCAGTCCCGGTGGCGCCGCCGCAGGCGGGTGGCGTCACCCTGGGACTCCAGCCAGCCCGCCCCGTACAGCCGTACGGTCTCCAGCATCCGGTAGCGCACCCCTGCCGGGGTCTCCTCCCGGACCAGCAGGGACTGCGCGAGGAGCTCCCCGACCACGTCGAGCACGGAGTCCACCGGCAGGTCGGGGCCCGCGCACACGTACTCGGCGGCGTCCAGGTCGAACTGCCCGGCGAAGACCGACAGCCGGGCCCACAGCAGCCGCTCGGCGGGGGCGCACAGCTCGTGGCTCCACCCGATCGCCGTCCGCAGCGCCCGGTGCCGGGGCGCCGCCCCGCGCGCGCCGCCGGTCAACAGCGCGAAGCGGTCCTCCAGCCGGGCGAGCACCTGGGCGGGAGACAGGGCCCGCAGCCGGCCCGCCGCCAGCTCCAGGGCCAGCGGGATGCCGTCGAGCCGGGCGCACAGCTCGATCAACAGGGGTCGGTTCGCCTCCGTCACGGCGAAGGCCGGGTCGGCGGCGGCCGCCCGCCCGACCAGCAGCTCCAGGGCCCCGGCGGGCTCCAGCGGGGCCAGCGGGAACACCTGCTCGCCCTCCACGCCGAGCGTGCGCCGGCCCGCCGCCAGCACCCGCAGGCCGGGGGAGCGGCGCAGCAGCTCCGCCAGCAGCTCGGCCGTCTCCTCGACCAACTGCTCGAATCCGTCCACGACCAGCAGCAGCCGTCGTCCCGCCAGGTGCTCCGCCAGGACGGTCCGGGGCGGCCGGGTGGTGTGGTCCGTCAGCCCGAGCGCCTCGGCGAGGGTGAACTCCAGCAGCGCCGGATCGCGGACCGAGGACAGCTCGGCCAGCCAGACCCCGTCGAAGTAGCGTTCCTGCGACCCCCACCCCGACCCCTCACCGGACCCGTCCGGTGTCCCGCCGGCTGCCGCGCGGGCCGCCGCCAGGGCCAGCCTGGACTTGCCGACCCCGCCCACCCCGGTGACCGTCACCAGCCGCGCGGAATCCAGGAGCCGCCCCAGTCGGGCCAGTTCGCCACCCCGCCCGACGAACCCGCTGAGCTCCGAGGGAAGATTGCCCCGGGTCCTGATTCGGAAGGGTCTCTGTCGCATGGGACACGGAGGGTACTGGTCCGGGCGCGCTGCGTACAAGGCGATCACGCCCGCCCCCGAATTCCGGTACTGCGGCGGATCTCCGGCGCGATAGGGTCGGAGGAGACTTTCTCCGTAGGTTTTCAGATTCAGGGAGCGGTGCATCGTGTCCGGTGGAGAGGTGGCCGGGATCCTCGTGGCCGTCTTCTGGGCCATCCTGGTCTCCTTCCTCGCCGTCGTACTGGTGAGGCTCGCCCAGGTCCTGAAGGTGACGACGAAGCTGGTGGCCGACGTCACGGAGCAGGCCGTGCCGCTGCTCGCGGACGCCTCCACCACCGTCCGCTCCGCGCGCACCCAGATCGACCGGGTCGACGCCATCGCCAGCGACGTGCAGGAGGTCACCTCCAACGCCTCCGCCCTGTCCTCCACCGTGGCCTCCACCTTCGGCGGGCCGCTGGTCAAGGTCGCGGCCTTCGGGTACGGCGTCCGCCGGGCCCTCGGCCGCACGGACGGGGCGGCGACCGGCCGCGACCCGCAGAAGACGTCCCGGCGCACCGTGATCGTCGGCCGCACCGTGCCGACGCCCCGCCGCCGGAAGCAGAAGGGCTGAGACCGCCGATGTTCCGCCGAGCCTTCTGGTTCACCGCAGGCGCCGCCGCCGGCGTGTGGGCCACCACCAAGGTCAATCGTCAGCTCAAGAAGCTGACGCCGGAGAGCCTCGCCGCGCAGGCCGCCGACAAGGCGGTGGAGGCGGGTCACCGCCTCAAGGACTTCGCCCTCGACGTCAAGGCGGGAATGACGCAGCGCGAGGACGAGCTGAACGACGCACTGGGGTTGACCCAGGACCCCGATCGGCCCGGCAACGTCACCGCCCTCCCCGGGCCGCGACGGCTGCGGGCCATCGAGCACGACAAGAACACCCACCGAACCAACCGCTCGGCGGTTGCGTACAACCGGAATGAGGACCACTGATGGAGTCGGCTGAAATCCGCCGCCGCTGGCTGAGCTTCTTCGAGGAGCGCGGTCACGCCGTTGTCCCTTCGGCGTCGCTCATCGCGGACGACCCGACTCTGCTGCTGGTGCCCGCGGGCATGGTGCCGTTCAAGCCGTACTTCCTGGGTGAGGTCAAGCCGCCCGCCCCCACGCTCACCAGCGTGCAGAAGTGCGTCCGCACCCCGGACATCGAAGAGGTCGGCAAGACCACCCGCCACGGCACGTTCTTCCAGATGTGCGGCAACTTCTCCTTCGGGGACTACTTCAAGGAAGGCGCCATCAAGTACGCCTGGGAGCTGCTCACCAGCTCCGTGGCGGACGGCGGCTACGGCCTGGACCCCGAGAAGCTCTGGATCACCGTCTACCTCGACGACGACGAGGCCGAGCAGATCTGGCGCGACGTCATCGGCGTCCCCGCCGAGCGCATCCAGCGCCTGGGCAAGAAGGACAACTTCTGGTCCATGGGCGTCCCCGGCCCCTGCGGCCCGTGCTCGGAGATCAACTACGACCGCGGTCCGGAGTTCGGCGTCGAGGGCGGCCCCGCCGTCAACGACGAGCGCTACGTGGAGATCTGGAACCTGGTCTTCATGCAGTACGAGCGCGGCGCGGGCGACGGGAAGGAGGACTTCCCGATCCTCGGCGACCTGCCGTCGAAGAACATCGACACCGGCCTCGGCCTGGAACGTCTCGCCATGATCCTGCAGGGCGTGCAGAACATGTACGAGACCGACACCCTGCGCGTGGTCATGGACAAGGCCACCGAGCTGACCGGCGTGCGCTACGGCGGCGCCCAGGGGACCGACGTCTCGCTCCGCGTGGTCGCCGACCACATCCGGACCTCCGCCATGCTCATCGGCGACGGCGTCACCCCCGGCAACGAGGGCCGCGGCTACGTCCTGCGCCGCATCATGCGCCGCGCCATCCGCAACATGCGCCTCATGGGCGCCACCGGCCCGGTCGTCCAGGACCTCATCGGCGTCGTGATCGACACGATGGGCGCCCAGTACCCGGAGCTGATCACCGACCGCAAGCGCATCGAGACCGTCGCGCTCGCGGAGGAGGCCGCCTTCCTCAAGGCCGTCAAGGGCGGCACCAACATCCTCGACACCGCCGTGTCGGAGACCAAGGCCGCCGGCGGCACCGTCCTCTCCGGCGACAAGGCGTTCCTGCTCCACGACACCTGGGGCTTCCCGATCGACCTCACCCTGGAGATGGCCGCCGAGCAGGGCCTCGCCGTGGACGAGCCCGGGTTCCGCCGCCTCATGCAGGAGCAGCGCGACCGCGCCAAGGCCGACGCCAAGGCCAAGAAGACCGGCCACGCGGACATGTCCGCCTACCGTGAGATCGCCGACGGCTCCGGCGCCACCGAGTTCACCGGCTACGCCACCACCCAGGGCGAGTCCACCATCGTCGGCCTGCTGGTCAACGGCGTCTCCTCGCCGGCCGCCACCGAGGGCGACGAGGTCGAGGTCGTCCTCGACCGCACCCCCTTCTACGCCGAGGGCGGCGGCCAGCTCGCCGACCAGGGCCGGATCCGGCTCGACTCCGGCGCCGTGATCGAGATCCGCGACGTCCAGCAGCCGGTCCCCGGTGTCTCCGTGCACAAGGGCTCCGTCCAGGTCGGCGAGGTGACGGTCGGCGCCTCCGCGTACGCCGCCATCGACATCCACCGCCGCCGGGCCATCGCCCGCGCCCACTCGGCCACCCACCTGACGCACCAGGCGCTGCGCGACGCGCTCGGCCCGACGGCCGCCCAGGCCGGCTCCGAGAACTCGCCCGGCCGCTTCCGCTTCGACTTCGGCTCGCCGAACGCCGTCCCCGGCTCGGTCCTCACCGACGTCGAGCAGAAGATCAACGACGTGCTGTCGCGCGAGCTCGACGTCACCGCCGAGATCATGAGCATCGACGAGGCGAAGAAGCAGGGCGCCATCGCCGAGTTCGGCGAGAAGTACGGCGAGCGCGTGCGCGTCGTCACGATCGGTGACTTCTCCAAGGAGCTGTGCGGCGGTACGCACGTCGGCAACACCGCCCAGCTGGGCCTGGTGAAGCTGCTCGGCGAATCCTCCATCGGTTCGGGCGTGCGCCGCGTCGAGGCCCTGGTGGGCGTGGACGCGTACAACTTCCTCGCCAAGGAGCACACGGTCGTCGCCCAGCTCCAGGAGCTGGTCAAGGGCCGCCCCGAGGAGCTCCCGGAGAAGATCGCCTCCATGCTCGGCAAGCTGAAGGACGCCGAGAAGGAGATCGAGAAGTTCCGCGCGGAGAAGGTCCTCCAGGCCGCCGCCGGTCTGGCGCAGAACGCCCAGGACATCCACGGCGTCGCCCTCGTCGTCGGCCAGGTGCCGGACGGCACCGGCGCCGACGACCTGCGCAAGCTCGTCCTCGACGTGCGCGGCCGCATCCAGGGCGACCGGCCGGCGGTGGTGGCCCTGTTCACCGTGGCGAACGACCGCCCGCTGACCGTCATCGCCACCAACGAGGCGGCCCGCGAGCGCGGCCTCAAGGCCGGTGACCTGGTGCGCGCTGCCGCCAAGACCCTCGGTGGCGGCGGTGGCGGCAAGCCGGACGTCGCCCAGGGCGGTGGCCAGAACGCGGCCGCCGTCCCGGAGGCCATCGGCGCCGTCGAGCGCCTCGTCGCCGAGACGGCCTGACGATGACGCTGCGCCGCGGCCGCCGGCTGGCCGTAGACGTCGGTGACGCCCGTATCGGGGTCGCGTCCTGCGACCCCGACGGGGTGCTGGCCACACCGGTGGAAACCGTCCCGGGCCGGGACGTTCCGGCCGCCCACAGGCGGCTGCGGCAGCTCGTCGCGGAATACGAACCGCTGGAGGTCGTCGTCGGTCTTCCCCGCTCGCTCAGCGGGCGGGAGGGCCCGGCCGCGGTCAAGGTGCGCGCCTTCGCGAACGAACTGGCCAAGGGCATCAAACCGGTGACGGTCCGACTGGTGGACGAGCGGATGACCACGGTCACCGCCGCCCAGGGGCTCCGGGCCTCCGGCAGGAACGCCAAGAAAGGCCGTTCGGTCATCGACCAGGCGGCCGCAGTGGTGATCCTGCAGAACGCCCTTGAGACCGAACGGGTATCAGGTAATCCGCCCGGTGAGTGCGTCGAAGTGGTTGTCTGATCGCGATACGGTAACGTTCCGCGAAATGAGACGGCATTCGAACAGCCGTCGCCACCACTAAAGAGGCGGAACCGGGTGTCGCGGCCGACGAAAAGCCGTGGCCTTCGTCTCGCGGCTCTAGGGGACCGATGACTGAGTATGGCCGGGGCGGCGGCTCCGAACCGTGGCATCCCGAGGATCCCCTCTACGGGGACCAGGGGTGGACCGCGCACCAGACCCAGCAGGGCCAGGTGCCGTACGGCGGCGCACCGCAGCAGCAGGCGCCGCAGTACCAGGAGCAGGTGCCCCAGTACCAGTACCAGGAGCAGGTGCCGCAGTTCCAGGGGGGTCCGCAGCAGTACCCGGACCCGCAGTACCAGGACCCGCAGTACCAGCAGCAGTACGCCGCCCCGTACCCGCAGTACGTCGACCAGCAGCAGGGCTACGCCCCGCAGCACCCCGATGCCCAGCCGCAGGCACAACCCCAGCAGCCGGTGTACGACTCCCAGGGCTGGGACACCGGTCAGGGCCAGTACGTCGCCGCCGTGCAGGCCGACCCCTACGCGGGGGCCGACCCGTACGCGCAGCAGGCCGTCGCCGGCTACCCCGGTGAGGCCCCCGACCTGTACACCACCGAGGACGCCTACCCGCCGCCGCAGCCGCCGGGTCGACGGCACCTGGAGCCCGATCCGGTCGACGAGCCGGAGGAGGAGCCCGAGTCCGAGCCGCTCGCCGCGGGCGGCGGTGGCGACGACGACGAGCCGCGCGGCCGGCGGGGCGACCGCAAGGGCGGCGGCAAGAAGACCAAGGAGAAGAAGCGCAGCGGCACGGCCTGCCTGATCGCGGCCGTCGTCATCGTCGGCGTGGTCGGCGGTGGCGGCTACTACGGCTACTCCTACATCAAGGAGCGGTTCGCGACGGCCGCCGACTTCGCGGGCGAGGGCAGCGGCGAGACGATCGACGTCGAGATCCCCCAGGGGTCCACCGTCGCCCAGATCGGCAACATCCTGAAGAAGAACGGCATCGTCGCGAGCGTCGACGCGTTCACGGCCGCCGCCGGTGCCAAGGGCAAGGCGATCCAGCCGGGCGTCTACCCGCTGAAGAAGAAGATGTCGGCCTCGGCCGCCGTCACCGTCATGCTCGACCCGAGCAAGCTGAACGTGCTCACCGTTCCGGAGGGCAAGCGGACCTACGAGGTCTACGAGCTGATCGACAAACGCCTCGGCAAGCAGGCCGGCACCACCGAGGAGATCGCCAAGCGCGACGCCAAGAACCTCGGTCTGCCCGCCTGGGCCGGCAACAACCCGAAGCTCATCGACCCGCTGGAGGGCTTCCTCTTCCCGGCGCGCTACGACATCGGCAAGGACAGCACGCCGGAGACGATCCTCCGGCAGATGGTCAAGAACGCGTCCGACAAGTACACCGAGCTGGGCGTCGAGGGCAAGGCAAAGGAACTCGGCCTGGAGAACCCGCTCCAGGTGATCACGGTCGCCAGCCTCGTCAACGCCGAGGGCAAGCACCACGAGGACTTCCGGAAGATGTCCGAGGTCGTCTACAACCGTCTGAAGAAGACGAACGACGTCACCAACCAGAAGATCGAGTTCGACTCGACCTACAACTACATCAAGCGCACCAGCCACCTGAACTTCAACATCAAGGAAGCCAGGGCGCTCGACAACCCCTACAACACGCACTTCGTCAAGGGCCTGCCCCCCGGTCCGATCGGGAACCCCGGCGAGGAAGCGCTGAACGCCACGCTCAACCCCGACCACGGCGGTTGGATGTTCTTCGTGTCGGTCGACAGCAAGACGACGACCTTCACCAAGACCTACGAGGAGCACCAGAAGCTGGTGGACGAGTTCCTCGCGCGGCAGAACCAGAAGAACGGCGGATAGGCACGACATGTCACGGATACGGGCCGCGGTGCTGGGTTCGCCCATCGAGCACTCCCTCTCACCGGTGCTGCACCGCGCCGCCTACCGGGAGCTCGGCCTCGACGGCTGGTCGTACGACCGATTCGAGATCGACGAGGCCGCCCTCCCGGCGTTCGTGGGCGGCCTCGGCCCCGAGTGGGCCGGGCTGTCGCTGACGATGCCGCTCAAGCGGGCGATCATCCCGCTCCTCGACGGTGTCAGCGACACCGCGGCCTCGGTGGAGGCGGTCAACACCGTCGTGATGACCGAGGACGGCCGCCGCCTCGGCGACAACACCGACATCCCCGGCATCGTCGCGGCCCTGCACGAGCGGGGCGTCGAGAAGGTGCCCGCCGCGGCCGTCCTCGGGGCGGGCGCCACCGCCTCCTCGGCGCTGGCCGCCCTCTCCCGGATCTGCACCGGCGAGGTCACCGCGTACGTCCGCTCGCGCTCCCGGGCCGAGGAGATGCACCGGTGGGGCGACCGGCTCGGCGTGGCCGTCCGCACCGCCGACTGGTCGGACGCGGCCGAGGCGCTCTCGGCGCCGCTGGTCATCGCGACCACCCCGGCCGGTACGACGGACTCGCTGGCCGCGGCCGTTCCCGAGGGCGCCGGGACGCTCTTCGACGTGCTGTACGACCCTTGGCCGACCGCCCTGGCGGCGGCCTGGTCGGCGCGCGACGGCAAGGTCGTCGGCGGCCTGGACCTGCTGGTCCACCAGGCGGTGCTCCAGGTCGGCGCGATGACGGGGCGCCCCGGACCGCTCGCCGCCATGCGCGCCGCGGGGGAGCGGGCCCTCGCCGAGCGGTAGCTCCCGCCCGACGGATCCGGCCGGACCGGGCGTTTCGGCGTGCCCGACCGACGGCCCACCAGGCGGACGGGCCGTCCGATAGCTGGACCGGGGCCCGGTACATCCCTCCGGACATGGGAGGATCGGGTACGGCGGGTCAGGGCCGCGCACCCGATCGCGCCATCGCTGTGCCAGGCGCGAGCATGAGGAGCATCGTTGAGCAGGTTGCGTTGGCTGACCGCAGGAGAGTCGCACGGACCGGCACTGGTCGCGACGCTGGAGGGTCTTCCCGCCGGCGTCCCGGTCACCACCGAGCTGGTGGCCGATCACCTGGCCCGGCGCCGGCTCGGCTATGGCCGCGGTGCCCGGATGAAGTTCGAGCAGGACGAGATCACCTTCCTCGGCGGCGTCCGTCACGGCCTGTCCCAGGGCTCCCCGATCGCGGTCATGATCGGCAACACCGAGTGGCCCAAGTGGGAGACCGTGATGTCGGCCGACCCGGTCGACCCGTCGCTGCTCAAGGAGACCGGCCGCAACGCGCCGCTCACCCGTCCGCGCCCCGGCCACGCCGACCTCGCGGGCATGCAGAAGTACGGCTTCGACGAGGCCCGGCCGATCCTGGAGCGCGCGAGCGCCCGTGAGACCGCCGCCCGCGTCGCCCTCGGCGCCGTCGCCCGCTCCTTCATCAAGGAGGTCGCCGGCATCGAGATCGTCTCCCACGTGGTGGAACTCGCCGCCGCCAAGGCCCCGTACGGGGTCTACCCGACCCCCGCCGACGTCGACAGGCTCGACGCGGACCCGGTGCGCTGCCTCGACGCCGACGCGAGCAAGGCGATGGTCGCCGAGATCGACCAGGCCCACAAGGACGGCGACACCCTCGGCGGCGTCGTCGAGGTCCTCGCCTACGGCGTTCCCGTCGGCCTCGGCTCGCACGTCCACTGGGACCGCCGCCTCGACGCGCGCCTCGCGGCCGCCCTCATGGGCATCCAGGCCATCAAGGGCGTCGAGGTCGGCGACGGCTTCGACCTGGCCCGCGTGCCCGGTTCGAAGGCCCACGACGAGATCGTCTCCACCCCCGAGGGCCTCAAGCGGACCTCCGGCCGCGCCGGCGGCACCGAGGGCGGTCTGACCACCGGCGAGCTGCTGCGCGTCCGGGCCGCGATGAAGCCCATCGCGACCGTGCCGCGCGCGCTGGCCACCGTGGACGTCGCGACCGGTGAGGCGACGGTGGCACACCACCAGCGCTCCGACGTCTGTGCCGTCCCGGCCGCCGGCATCGTCGCCGAGGCCATGGTCGCCCTGGTCCTCGCCGACGCCGTCGTCGAGAAGTTCGGCGGCGACTCGGTGCCCGAGACCCGCCGCAACGTCCGGTCCTACCTCGACAACCTGCAGATCCGGTGACGGGCGGACCACTGGTCGTCCTCGTCGGCCCCATGGGGTCCGGCAAGTCCACGGTGGGGGGCCTGCTCGCCGAGCGGCTCGGCGTCCCCTACCGGGACACGGACGCCGACATCGTCGCGGCCCAGGGCCGGGAGATCTCCGACCTGTTCGTCGACGAGGGCGAGCCGTACTTCCGCGAGCTGGAACGGCGGGCCGTCGCGGCCGCCGTCGCCGAGCACACCGGAGTCCTCGCCCTCGGCGGCGGCGCCGTCCTCGACGAGGGCACGCGAGGCCTGCTCGCCGGACTGCCCGTCGTCTACCTGTCGATGGACGTCGAGGAGGCCGTGCGCCGCGTCGGCCTCGGCGCCGCACGACCGCTGCTCGCCGTCAACCCGCGCCGCCAGTGGCGCGAGCTGATGGACGCCCGGCGCCCCCTGTACACCGAAGTCGCGCGCGTCGTGGTGGCCACCGACGACCGCACCCCCGAAGAGGTCGCCCAGGCGGTCCTCGACGCTCTGGAGTTGAAGGACGTATGACAGACCAGGTGACGCGGATCAACGTCGGCGCGAGCGCCGGGCACGACGCGTACGACGTGCTGGTCGGCCGGCAGCTGCTCGGCGAGCTGGGCAGCCTGATCGGCACGAAGGCACAGCGGGTCGCGGTGATCCACCCCGAGGCGCTGGCCTCGACCGGTGAGGCGCTGCGGGACGACCTGGCGGCGCAGGGCTACGAGGCCGTCGCCATCCAGGTGCCCAACGCCGAGGAGGCCAAGACCGTCGAGGTCGCCGCGTACTGCTGGAAGGCGCTCGGCCAGTCCGGGTTCACCCGCACCGACGTCATCGTCGGCGTGGGCGGCGGCGCCACCACCGACCTCGCGGGCTTCGTCGCGGCCTCCTGGCTGCGCGGGGTGCGCTGGATCGCCGTACCGACCACGGTCCTGGCGATGGTCGACGCGGCCGTCGGCGGCAAGACCGGCATCAACACGGCCGAGGGCAAGAACCTCGTCGGCGCCTTCCACCCGCCGGCCGGCGTGCTCTGCGACCTGGCGGCGCTGGACTCGCTGCCGGTCAACGACTACGTCAGCGGCCTCGCCGAGATCATCAAGGCCGGTTTCATCACCGACCCGGTGATCCTCGACCTGATCGAGGAGGACCCGCAGGCGGCCCGTACGCCCGCCGGCGCGCACACCGCCGAGCTGATCGTCCGCTCCATCCGGGTCAAGGCCGACGTGGTCTCCAGCGACCTCAAGGAAGCCGGGCTGCGGGAGATCCTCAACTACGGCCACACCCTCGCGCACGCCATCGAGAAGAACGAGCGCTACAAGTGGCGCCACGGCGCCGCGGTCTCCGTCGGCATGGTCTTCGCCGCCGAACTCGGCCGGCTCGCCGGACGCCTCGACGACGCGACGGCCGACCGGCACAAGGCGGTCCTCGCCTCGGTCGGCCTGCCGCTCACCTACCGCGGCGACCAGTGGCCCAAGCTGCTGGAGACGATGAAGCTCGACAAGAAGTCCCGCGGCGACCTGCTGCGCTTCATCGTCCTCGACGGACTCGGCAAGCCGACCGTCCTGGAGGGCCCCGACCCGGCCGTGCTCTTCGCCGCCTTCGGCGAGGTCGCGGCGTGAGCCGGCCGGTGCTCGTCCTGAACGGCCCGAACCTGGGCCGTCTCGGGTCCCGCGAACCCGACGTCTACGGGGCCACCTCGTACGCCGGACTCGTCGAGAGCTGCCGCACCCTGGGTGCGGAGCTCGGCTTCGACGTGGAGGTCCGCGAGACCAACGACGAGGGCGAGCTCGTCCGTTGGCTGCACGAGGCGGCGGACGGGAAGATCCCGGTGGTGATCAACCCGGGCGCCTTCACGCACTACTCGTACGCCATGCGCGACGCCGCGGCCCAGCGGACCGCACCGCTCATCGAGGTGCACATCTCCAACCCGTACGCCCGGGAGGAGTTCCGTCACACCTCGGTCATCGCGGCCGTGGCGACGGGTACGGTGGCGGGCTTCGGGCTGGGCTCCTACCGGCTGGCGCTCCGTGCGCTGGCCGAAGAGGTCACGGCCTGAGATAACGTTCTCGCATCAGTCGCCTGAACGAGACGGAGTGGCGCGGATGCAGCACGGAGTGGGGGGCTGGGGTCCGCCGGGACAACACCCGGCGGCACCCCCGCAGCCGCCGATACCCCCTGCGCAGGGCTGGCCGGTCACCCCGGTCCCCGACGCCACGGGACACGTCCCGCTGCCCCCGGCCGTGCCGGCGCCGGCCGCCCCGCCCCCGCCCGGCACGGGCGGGGCCACCCTCGCGGTGCTGCTCATCGGCCCGGCCGGCGCGGGCAAGACGACCGTGGCCCGGCACTGGGCGGGCACCCGGCCGGTGCCGACCGCGCACATCAGCCTCGACGACGTCCGCGAATGGGTCTGCTCGGGCTTCGCGGACCCGCAGACCGGCTGGAACGAGCACTCCGAGGCCCAGTACCGCCTCGCCCGTCGCACCTGCGGGTTCGCCGCCCGCAACTTCCTGGCCAACGGCATCTCCTGCATCCTCGACGACGCCGTCTTCCCCGACCGACCCGTGGTCGGCCTGGGCGGCTGGAAGCGGCACGTGGGCCCCGGGTTGCTGCCCGTGGTGCTGCTGCCGGGCCTGGAGATCGTCCTGGACCGCAATGCCGCCCGCTCGGGCAACCGCAGGCTCTCCGACGAGGAGGTCGCCCGCATCCACGGCCGGATGGCCGGCTGGTACGGGTCCGGTCTGCCCATCATCGACAACTCCCACCTCGACGTCGAGGGCACCGCCCGCGCCCTCGACGAGGCCCTCGCACGGGCCCTGGCCACCCCCGGAAGCTGGTAGCCCGACCGGAACGCGGCCGCCCGGGGCGGACCGGCACGGCGGCCGGGGGAGGCCGCCCCCGGCCCCGTGCGGACGCGCTCGCCGGGCCGGATGGCCCGTGCGCTCGTACGCTCGAAGACATGTCAGACGTGTACGCGGCCCGCAGGGGCCTGCTCCGCGACCGCTGCGCAGCGGCGGGCAACTCCGCCGCCCTGATCACGCGTCCGGCGAACGTCCGCTACCTCGCCGGGGCCTCCCCGCTCGACGCGGTCCTGCTGGTCGGACCGACCGAGGACGTGATGTTCTGCGCGGGCGCCCCCACCGGCGAGGCCGACGAGGGCCGCCTGGACGAACAGCTGCGGCTCTCCGTCCTGCCGAGCCCCGGCGCGGATCCGGCGGTGGCCGCCGCCGACCTGGCCGCCTCCGTGCGGGCCGAGTCCCTCGCCGTCGAGGAGCACCACCTGACCGTCGGCAGGCACCGCGCCCTGCACTCCGTCGCGCCCCGGCTGCGTCTCGCCGACCTCGGGTCGGCCGTGGAACAGCAGCGCCTGGTCAAGGACGAGGACGAGATCGCCTGCCTGCGGATCGCCGCCGAGATCGCCGACCAGGCCCTCGGCGAGCTGCTGGAATCCATCCTCGTGGGTCGTACCGAACGCCACCTCGCGCTGGAGCTGGAACGCCGTCTCGTCGACCACGGCGCCGACGGGCCCGCCTTCCCGACGTCCGTCGGCACCGGCCCGCACTCCGGGCGCTCCCGGCACCGCCCGTCCGACCGGCGGGTGGAGGAGGGCGACTTCCTCTCCGTCTGCCTGGGCGCGAACTACCGCGGCTACCGGTGTGAGATCGGCCGTACCTTCGTGATCGGCACCACCCCGGCCGACTGGCAGATCGAGCTCTACGACCTCGTCTTCGCCGCCCAGCGGGCCGGCCGGGAGTCCCTGCTGCCGGGGGCCGCGTACCGCGACGTGGACCGCGCGGCGCGCTCCGTACTGGACTCCGCGGGGCACGGCGAGGCCCTCGCCGGGTGGATGGGACACGGGGTCGGTCTCGAAATCGACGAGGACCCGCAGCTTGCACCTACGGCAATGGGTAAACTGGACGCTTGCGTGCCGGTCACCGTCGAACCGGGGGTTCACCTCCCGGGCCGGGGAGGTGTCCGGATCGATGACACGCTCGTCGTGCGCCCCGAGGCGGACGGCGGTCCCGAGCTACTCACCATTACGACCAAGGAGCTGCTCGCGCTCTAGCCCGCGTTGCCGGGCCGTGGGTGCGCACCCTTGGTCTTCCAGTGCAGGAGATTCCGCAACCGTGGCTTCCACGAACGACCTCAAGAACGGCATGGTGCTCAAGCTCGACGGTGACCAGCTCTGGTCCGTCGTCGAGTTCCAGCACGTCAAGCCCGGCAAGGGCCCGGCCTTCGTGCGCACCAAGCTCAAGCACGTGCTCTCCGGCAAGGTCGTCGACAAGACCTTCAACGCCGGCACGAAGGTCGAGACGGCCACCATCGACCGCCGTGACATGCAGTTCTCGTACATGGACGGCGAGTACTTCGTCTTCATGGACATGAGCACCTTCGACCAGCTGATGGTCGACAAGAAGGCCGTCGGCGACGCCGCCAACTTCCTGATCGAGGGCTTCACCGCCTCGGTGGCCCAGCACGAGGGCGAGGTGCTCTACGTCGAGCTGCCGGCCGCCGTCGAGCTCGTCATCGAGCACACCGACCCGGGCGTCCAGGGCGACCGCTCCACCGGCGGCACCAAGCCCGCCAAGCTGGAGACCGGTCACGAGATCCAGGTCCCGCTCTTCGTCACCACCGGCGAGAAGATCAAGGTCGACACCCGCACGAGCTCCTACCTCGGCCGGGTGAACAGCTAACCGTGGCTGCCCGGAGCAACGCGCGCAAGCGCGCTTTCCAGATCCTCTTCGAGGCCGACCAGCGCGGTGTTCCCGTGCGCGAGGTCCTCGCGGACTGGATCCGCCACTCGCGGTCGGACGACCGGCAGCCGTCGGTTGCCGCCTTCACGATGGATCTCGTCGAGGGTTACGCCGAAAAGGTGAACCGGATCGACGATCTGATCATCACCTACGCCGTGGACTGGGAGCTCGACCGCATGCCGGTCGTCGACCGGAACATCCTGCGGCTGGGTGCCTACGAGCTGATCTGGGTCGACGAGACCCCGGACGCCGTGGCCATCGACGAGGCCGTCCAGCTGGCCAAGGAGTTCTCCACGGACGACTCGCCGTCCTTCGTGAACGGGCTCCTCGGCCGCTTCAAGGACCTCAAGCCGAACCTGCGCCGCAGCGAGAGCTGAGGCGCGGCACCGCGCTCACGGAAGGGCCCGCAGCGAACGCGCTGCGGGCCCTTCCGTTTGTCGTCGGGGTCGGGGCCGCCGCCCGGCCCGGAAACGGACGTGAAAAAACCGGTGGGTGCCGGGCCCCGAACGGGACCCGGCACCCACCGGTAAACGTTTCTGCTGGGCCGGGACGGCCCCGAGGGACTAGATGTCCTCGTGTGCCACCGCGCGCCGCGCGTCGGCGTCCAGCACGCCCCAGCTGATCAGCTGCTCGGTCAGGACCGACGGCGACTGGTCGTAGATGACGGCCAGGGTGCGCAGGTCGTCCTGGCGGATCGACAGCACCTTTCCGTTGTAGTCGCCGCGCTGGCTCTGGATGGTGGCGGCGTAACGCTGGAGCGGGCCGGCCTTCTCGGCGGGTACGCCCGCCAGGCGCTCCAGGTCGAGACGCAGCTTCGGCGGCGGCTCTGCGGCTCCGCCGGGAGTCGTACCCGGAAGCAGCTCCTGCACCGGCACCCCGTAGAAGTCCGCCAGTTCGGCAAGACGCTGGACGGTCACGGCGCGGTCCCCGCGCTCGTAGGAACCGACCACCACGGCCTTCCACCGGCCCTGGGACTTCTCCTCGACACCGTGGAGGGAAAGGCCCTGCTGGGTGCGGATGGCCCGGAGCTTGGCCCCGAGCTGTTTGGCGTATTCGCTGGACATAACGCTCCCGGACGCTGTGACGCTGTGACGACATTGGACAACGTGCGGCTCCGCCGCGCGGCTGGTAACTCACTGTGAGGTTACGCAGCGTTACGTGGATGCGTCAAGCCGAATGCTCGGCGGCGCCCACGGACGAGGGGTTCGCGCGGGGCCCGGTGCGGGGCCCCGCACCGGGCCCTGCTACGGTGGACGACGTACATCAGACGTCCTTTAAGGTCCGTCCCGTGAGGCGGAGAAGGAGGTCCTTTTCATGGACACCCAGCTTTCCCCGCCCGACCAGAACCCGATGCGCCCCGTCCTGGACGCCCAGGACATCGCCCGGGTCCTGACGCGCATCGCCCACGAGATCGTCGAACGCGCCAAGGGCGCCGACGACGTGGTCCTCCTCGGCATTCCGACCCGCGGTGTCTTCCTCGCCCGCCGGCTGGCCGAGAAGCTCGAAGAGATCACCGGCTCCAAGATCCCGGTCGGCTCCCTCGACATCACCATGTACCGCGACGACCTGCGCCTGAAGCCCGCCCGGGCGATCGGCCGCACGGAGATCCCCGGCGACGACATCGACGGTCGCCTCGTGATCCTCGTCGACGACGTGCTCTTCTCCGGCCGCACCATCCGCGCCGCCCTCGACGCCCTCGGCGCGATCGGCCGCCCGCGTGCCGTGCAGCTCGCGGTCCTCGTCGACCGCGGCCACCGCGAGCTGCCCATCCGCGCCGACTACGTCGGCAAGAACCTCCCCACGTCGCTGCGGGAGACCGTCAAGGTCCAGCTCCAGGAGGAGGACGGCCGAGACGCCGTACTGCTCGGCCAGCGGACCGCCCAGGCAGCCGTACAGCAGTAGCGCGCACCGGTCACGGGTCCCGCGACAGCGGGTCCGTGCCGCGATCCGTCCTGCCCGCACCCCGGCGTGCCCGCAAGCCCGCCCGTCCTCCCGACCTACGGAGCCATCCAGATGAAGCGCCACCTCATCTCGGCCGCCGACCTCACCCGCGACGACGCCGTCCTGATCCTCGACACCGCCGAGGAGATGGCCCGCGTCGCGGACCGGCCGATCAAGAAGCTGCCCACCCTGCGCGGCCTCACGGTCGTCAACCTCTTCTTCGAGGACTCGACCCGCACCCGGATCTCGTTCGAGGCCGCCGCCAAGCGGCTGTCCGCCGACGTCATCAACTTCTCCGCCAAGGGCTCCTCCGTTTCCAAGGGCGAATCCCTGAAGGACACGGCGCTGACCCTGGAGGCCATGGGCGCGGACGCGGTCGTCATCCGCCACCACGCCTCCGGCGCCCCCTACCGGCTCGCGACCTCCGGCTGGATCGACTCCGCCGTGGTCAACGCCGGTGACGGCACCCACGAGCACCCCACCCAGGCCCTGCTGGACGCCTTCACCATGCGCCGACGCCTCGTCGGTCGGGACGCCGGTCTCGGCAAGGACCTCTCCGGTCGCCGGATCACCATCGTGGGCGACGTCCTGCACAGCCGGGTCGCCCGCTCCAACGTCCTGCTGCTGCACACGCTGGGCGCCGAGGTGACCGTGGTGGCCCCGCCCACACTGGTGCCGATCGGCGTCGAGAGCTGGCCCTGCGAGGTCTCGTACAACCTCGACGAGGTGCTGCCGAAGTCCGACGCGGTCATGATGCTGCGTGTGCAGCGCGAACGCATGAACGCCGCCTTCTTCCCGACCGAGCGCGAGTACTCCCGCCGGTACGGGCTCGACGGCGAGCGGATGGCCCGGATGCCCGAGCACGCCATCGTCATGCACCCCGGCCCGATGAACCGCGGCATGGAGATCACCGCCCAGGTCGCCGACTCCGACCGCTGCACGGCCGTCGAGCAGGTCGCCAACGGCGTCTCCACCCGGATGGCCGTCCTGTACCTGCTGCTCGGGGGCTCCGAGCCCGCCGTCACCACCACCGCCGCCCGTACCGAGGAGAGCAAGTAACCATGAGCAAGATCCTTATCCGTGGCGCGAAGGTACTCGGTGGCGAGGCGCAGGACGTCCTGATCGACGGCGAGACCATCGCCGAGGTCGGCACGGGCCTGTCCGCCGAAGGCGCGACCGTCATCGAGGCCGCGGGCCAGGTCCTCCTCCCCGGCCTCGTCGACCTGCACACCCACCTGCGCGAGCCCGGCCGCGAGGACTCCGAGACCGTCCTCACCGGCACCCGCGCCGCCGCCTCCGGAGGCTTCACCGCCGTGTTCGCCATGGCGAACACCTTCCCCGTCGCCGACACCGCCGGCGTCGTCGAGCAGGTGTGGCGCCTGGGCAAGGAGTCCGGCTACTGCGACGTGCAGCCCATCGGCGCCGTCACCGTCGGCCTGGAGGGCAAGCAGCTCTCCGAGCTGGGCGCCATGCACGACTCGGCCGCCCGCGTGACCGTCTTCTCCGACGACGGCAAGTGCGTCGACGACGCCGTGATCATGCGTCGCGCCCTGGAGTACGTGAAGGCCTTCGGCGGAGTCGTCGCCCAGCACGCCCAGGAGCCCCGCCTCACCGAGGGTGCCCAGATGAACGAGGGCATCGTCTCGGCCGAGCTCGGCCTCGGCGGCTGGCCGGCCGTGGCCGAGGAGTCGATCATCGCCCGCGACGTCCTCCTCGCCGAGCACGTCGGTTCCCGCGTGCACATCTGCCACCTCTCCACCGCCGGCTCCGTCGAGATCGTCCGCTGGGCCAAGTCCCGCGGCATCGACGTCACCGCCGAGGTCACCCCGCACCACCTGCTCCTCACCGACGAGCTCGTCCGCTCGTACAACGCGGTCTACAAGGTCAACCCGCCGCTGCGCACCGAGCGCGACGTGCTGGCCCTGCGCGAGGCGCTCGCCGACGGCACGATCGACATCGTCGCCACCGACCACGCCCCGCACCCGCACGAGGACAAGGACTGCGAGTGGGCCGCCGCCGCCATGGGCATGGTCGGCCTGGAGACCGCGCTGTCCGTCGTCCAGCAGACGATGGTCGAGACCGGACTGCTCGACTGGGCCGGCGTCGCGGAGCGCATGTCCTTCGCTCCGGCGCGCATCGGAAGCCTCGACAACCACGGCCGGCCCGTCTCGGCAGGTGAACCCGCGAACCTGACCTTGGTGGATACCTCGTACCGTGGTGTCGTGGACCCCGCACACTTCGCCTCCCGCAGCCGCAACACGCCTTACGAGGGCCGTGAGCTGCCGGGGCGCGTCACTCATACCTTCCTGCGGGGCCGGGCAACGGTCGTGGACGGGAAACTGGCGTGACACCTGCAGTAATCCAACTGGCCGCAGAGGCTGCCGAGCGACAGTCGGCGGAGGTGACGGACTGGGGCGCCCGCATCGCGTGGGTGATCGGTCTGGTCGTCTTCATCGCGTTCGTGTACTGGCTGATGCGGCAGGGCTGGAAATGGCGCGGCGCACTGCAGAGCGATCTGCCGGAGCTGCCCGTCGCACCGGACGGTCTTCCCGAGCACCGGCTGGCCCTGACCGGCCGGTACCACGGCTCGACCACCGCCGGACAGTGGCTGGACCGGATCGTCGCCCACGGTCTGGGCGTCCGCAGTCGGGTCGAGCTCACGCTCACCGACGCGGGCCTGGACGTGGTCCGACCGGGTGCCACCGACTTCTTCGTACCGGCCGCGCAGCTGCGCGGCGCCCGCCTCGACAAGGGAATCGCGGGCAAGGTACTGACCGAGGGCGGTCTGCTCGTCGTCACATGGGCGCACGGCGACAAGCTGATCGACTCCGGATTCCGCTCGGACCGCGCGGCCGAACACGCCGCCTGGGTCGAAGCGATCAATCTCATGAACTCATCCATCACGACGGAAGGCGCCGAACGATGACGACCTCCACCAGGGGAGCAGCCAAAGCTCCCGCCGTACTCGTCCTGGAGGACGGTCGGATCTTCCGCGGCCGTGCCTACGGCGCTGTGGGGGAGACCTTCGGCGAGGCCGTGTTCTCCACCGGGATGACCGG